>JACQUR010000530.1 GCA_016210245.1 Chloroflexota bacterium | reverse complement strand
TTGTTTTTTGTTTTTTGTATTTTGGATTGGCACCGGACCCAAGCCAAAATCCAAAAACCAAAATCCAAAATTGGAACGCGGCCCTGGTTGGCCTGGTCGCCCTCGACCTGCTGGTCTTCGCCTACGACTTCCACCCGCGGGCCACGCTGGAGACGCTGGGGCAGCCCGGGCCGCTGCTCCAGGCGCTGGCCGAGCAGGGCGGCGCGCGTCTGCTGGCCGGGCCGGGCATCGCCGCCCTGGAGCCCAACCGCCCGCTGCTGGCCGGGCTCGACGATCTCAGCGGCTACAGCTCGCTGCCCAACCAGCGCCACTTCGACTACTGGTCGCGGGCGCGGGCGACGCCCAACGTCCTGCTCGACCTGTGGGGTGCGGGCCTGTACATCAGCTCGGACGACCAGCCCGACGCGGTCCAGCGCGAGGGCTACACGCTCTACCCCACCCAGCCGCTGCTGGAGGGGTCGGCGGGCGGCCCGGCCGGCGAGGAGGCGTTCCGTGTGCCGGACGTCGCGGCGACCGAGGTGCGGCTGGTCGGCTCACTCAGCCACGCCGTGGAGGTGGCGGAGGGCAGCCTGGTTGGCGAGGTGGTGGTGGTCGACACTGCCGGGCGCGTGCGGCAGCTCCCGCTGCGGGCTGGCCAGCACCTGGCCGAGCGGGCGTACGATCGGGCAGACGTGTCCCCGGCCGTGCGCCACAGTCGCCCGCCGGTGCTCTACAGCACCGAGGAGTGGAGCGTCGACGGCAGCCTCTTCCCCGTCCACGCCTACCTGGCCCGCCTGCCGTTGGGCGAGCGCGTGGCGGTCAGCCGCCTGGTCGTGCGCGCGCTGGGCACCCAGGGCGAGTTGAACGTCTTCGGCCTGGCGCTGGCCGAGGGCGACGGGGCGCCCAGCTACTCGGTGCGGCCGACCGACCGGGAGAAGCTCCAGCCGCTGCGGCGCGTCGGCTCGGCCAGCATCTACCGGAACACCCGCGCCTTCCCCCGCGCCTTCGTCGTCGCGCAAGCGGTAGGGCTGGACCCCGCCCACCGTGAGTCGCCCCTGGTCCAGATGCTCAGCTCGCCCTTCGACCCGGCCCAGGAGGTGCTGCTGGAGCGCTTCCCGGAGCCCCTGCCGCTGCCCAGCCAGGTGCCACGCGCCTCGGAGCTGAGCTACCTCATCCCGGCTCAGGTGGAGGAGCTGAGCACGGAGCACGTGCGGGTCCGCGCGGATCTGGGGGCAGCGGGCTTCCTGGTCCTGACGGACCTCTACCACCGTGGCTGGCAGGCTCGGGTGGATGGCCAATCCGCTCCTCTCTACCTGGCCGACAGTCTGTTTCGAGCGGTACCCGTGCCCGCCGGCCAGCACGTGGTGGACTTCGTCTTCGACCCGATCAGCCTCCGCCTCGGGGCGTTCCTGAGTCTGGAGGCGCTGCTCTTCGCCGCCCTGCTGCTCGCCGGCCCCGCCCTGGCGCGGTGGGTTGGCAGGTTGAAGGGGATGCCCGTCAGAGTTTGATACTGCTGGCGAATGCCCTTCAGGCGGGGGATGTCATGGGGTGCCCCTCAGAGTTTTGCAGGCGGGGTACGGCGCTCGAAAAGGGGGGACAGGGGGAAGCCCCCAAAGAAACCCCTCGGCCTCTGGCGGGCGGTGGGGCTAGGACGCTCGCGCCCGACCGGGGAGCCCGCCCAGGCTCCCTGGGGTACCGCGGCGCTCCTCGCGCACCCCGCTGAACGGCCCTCGCGGACGGGGGTGAGGTGCGCAGGCGTACTCCGGGACTGCGGCGGGGCCTGCGGGAGCCTGGGCGGGCTCCGTGGTCGGGCGCGAGGCTCTGAGCCCCACCGCCCGCCAGAGGGAGGAGGGTTCTTCTTGGGGGCTTCCCCCAGTCCCCCTTTTCCAGAGCGGTACGCCGCGCAAGAACGTGACCCGCACCCCCGGGCGTTGGTCGGCTTGACAGCCCGGTACCCGCAGCCTACACTGCCGGCGGCGCGGGACTGCGGGACGGAGAGACGCGGGGACACGGGGATTCTCTCCACGTCTCCGCGTCTCTGCGTCCCCGCGTCCAGTTTACAGGGCGGTGTAAGGCTTGAGTTTGGATCCGGCACGGCCGCCGTTCATCGTTGGCGTCGATACCGGGGGGACGTTTACTGACTGCGTGGTCATCGACGCGCAGGGGCGTGTCCACGGGGGCAAGGCCCCCTCGACGCCCCCGCAGTTCTCAGAAGGCATCCTGCAATCGCTGCGGGTGGTGGCCGAGAGCCTCGGGCTCTCCTCCTCCAGGCTGCTGAGCGAGACAGCCGTCTTCGCCCACGGCTCCACCGTGGCCACCAACGCCATGCTCACCCGCTCGGGCTCGAGGGCCGGCCTGCTGGCTACCCTCGGCTTCGAGGATACGCTGTTGATCATGCGCGGGGGACTCGGCCGCTTCGCCGGGCTGGACCACGCCGAGGCGGTCCACATGGCCCGTACGGCTAAGCCGGACCCGATCATCCCACGCCCGCTCATCAAGGGCATCCACGAGCGCGTCGATCGGACCGGCCAGGTGCTCGTCCCGCTCGACCGCGAGCAGGCAACCAGGGCGATCGACGAACTGGTCGAGGCTGGGGTCGAGTCGATCGGTATCTCGCTGCTGTGGTCCTTCCGCAACGACGCCCACGAGCGGCTGCTGCGCGAGCTCATTCAGCAGCGCTACCCCCACATCTTCGTCTCCGTCTCGTCGGACCTGGCTCCTTTCCTGGGCGAGTACGAGCGCACCTCGACCGTGGCCCTGAACGCCTACCTTGGCCCGGCCGTGGCGCGCTACCTGCACCGCCTCGACGAGCAGTTGGCGGCGGAGGGGCTGCCGCGCTCCCCGCTGATCATGCAGGCCTACGGCGGCAGTCTGCCCCTGGAGCGCGCCGCCCAGCAGCCGATCACCACCATCCACTCCGGCCCGGTGGGCGGGCTGGTCGCCTCCCAACTGCTGGCTCGCGCGCTCAGCTACGAGAACGCCATCACCACCGATGTCGGGGGGACCAGCTTCGACGTTGGCCTGATCTACAACGGCAAGATCGAGCGCGCCCGCGAGGCGGTGGTGGCCCAGTATTCGCTGCTGACGCCGATGCTCGAGATCGCCTCGGTGGGCGCGGGTGGGGGCAGCATCGCCTGGGTCGAGCCGGAAACAGGCATCCTGCACGTTGGTCCCCAGAGCGCCGGCGCCCGGCCCGGCCCGGTGTGCTACGACGCGGGCGGCACTGAGCCAACGGTCACCGATGCCGACCTCATCCTGGGCTACCTGAACCCGGACAACTTCCTGGGCGGGCGCATGCGGCTCAATCTCGCCCGGGCGCAGGAGGCCGTGCAGCGGCGGGTGGGCGACGCGCTGGGCCTGTCGACCGCGGCGGCGGCCGCGGCGATCTACGACATCGTCAACGCCCACATGTCCGACCTGGTCCGCAAAGTGACCATCCAGCGCGGGTACGACCCACGCACGTGCGTGATGTTCGTGTATGGGGGTGCTGGCGCGGTCCACGCCGGCGCCTACGGGGCGGACCTGGGCGTCAAGAGTACCATTGTGCCGCCCTCCGCTGCCGTCCACTCGGCCCTGGGCATCGCCTCGTCGGACATCGTCCACACGTACGGGCTCTCGGATCACCTGGTGGCCCCGTTCGACGCACCCCGGCTGAACGAGCGCTTCCAGCGCCTGGAGGACCGCGCTCGGGCCGACCTGGCGGCGGATGGGTTCTCCGCAGACGCGATCGCGCTCGATCGACAGGTGGCGATGCGCTACCGGCGCCAGATTCACGAGATGCTTGTCCCCGTCCCTCTCGGCGAGCTGGCCCAGGCGGAGGCCGAGGCGCTGCTCGACGTGTTCGACCGCGTGTACGAGCAGGCCTATGGGGCAGGCTCGGCCTACCGCGAGGCGGGCGTCGAGCTGATGCGCTTCGAGGTGCGCGCCAGCGGGGCGACGCTGAAGCCCGCACTGCCGCGCTCGCCGTTGGGGTCGAGCGATCCGTCGGCGGCGCTGCGCCAGCGCCGTCCGGTCTACTTCCGCTCGCTTGGCGGCTTCACGGAGTGCCCGGTGTTCGCCTTCGACGGCCTGCGCCCCGGCAACGAGATCGCCGGCCCGGCGCTGGTCGAGACGCCCGTGACGACGGTGGTCGTACACCCTGGCCAGGTCGCCCACCTGGACGAACTGGGCAATGTCGTCGTCAACTTCACATCGTCGTAGCGCGGGGGCAGGCACAGGGGCCTGCCCCTACGTTCCTCGCCACTGGCGAGACGGGGGACCAGCCCCCCCCACTACAGATTGCTCCTGGAGCGCTCATGCAGCTTGATCCGGTCACCTTCGAGATACTTCGGCACCGACTGTGGCAGGTCACGGATGAGATGGCCGTCGCCCTGTCGCGCGTGTCTGGATCGCCCGTCACCACCGACGCGGGCGACTACGCGGTGGCGATCTTCACCGCCAGGGGCGACGTGGCCGTCGTCGGGTCGGGCGCGCCGCTGCACGTGAGCACCACCTCGTCGGCGTGCAAGCGCATCCTGGAGCTCTTCGACCCGGAAACCGACGTCGAAGAGGGCGACATGCTGCTCTTCAACGACCCGTATCGCGGCTGCTCGCACCAGCCAGACCTGGCCATCGTGGCCCCCCTGTATCACGAGGGCAAGCTGGTGGCCTGGAGCGGGACGATGACCCACGCCGTGGACATCGGCGGGATGGACTCGGGCGCGGTGTCGATTCGGGCGACGAGCGTCTACCACGAAGGGGTGCGCTTCCCGGGGATCAAGATCGTCGAGCGGGGCAAGCTCCAGAAGGACGTGATGCTGTCGATCGCCAACATGGTGCGCGAGCCAGGCATGGTGGGACTGGACCTGCGCGCCCAGATCGCCGCCAACCACGTCGGCCACGCGCGCTTGCGGGAGATCATCGGGCGCTTCGGCTGCGAGACCATCGTCGAGGCGCTGGTCGAGTCACTGACCTACTCCGAGACGCGCCTGCGGGCTCGGCTGCGGGAGCTGCCGGACGGCACCTGGCGGCACGTGGAGTACCTGGATCACGACGGCCATACCCCGCGCGTGTACGAGGCCCGCCTGGCCATGACCAAGGAGGGCGACCGGCTGATGTTCGACTTCACGGGCACCAGCGAGCAGGCCGCCGGCTTCATCAACTCTGGCCTGGGCGCCACGCGGGGTGGGATCTTCTGCGCTCTGATCCCGATGCTGGCGTACGACATCCCCTGGAACGACGGGCTGCTGCGCCCGGTCGAGTTGAAGGTACCGGAAGGGACCTTCCTGAATCCACGCTTCCCGGCCCCCGTGAGCCAGGCGAGTACCGGCGGCGCCTATGTCTCGATGAATGCGGCCAGCGTCACCATCGGCAAGATGCTGGGCGCCAGCGAGCAGTACCGGGACGAGACCTTCGCCGTGTGGCGGGGCGGGCCAACCTTCGTCAACCTGGCGGGGCTCAACCGCGACGGCAGCTACTTCACCACCATGCTCATGGACCACGGCGCGGGCTCGGGCGGCGCCCGGGCGTTCGCGGACGGGGTGGACACCGGCGGCCTGCTCATGATCCCCAACGGCACCTGCCCGAACATCGAGCGGCTCGAGCTCCTGTTCCCCGTGCGCTACTTCTTCCGCCGGCAGGCGAGCGACACGGGCGGCCCGGGCAAGTATCGGGGCGGCATGTCTGGCGAGTACGCCCTGGTCTACGACGGCCCGCCGGGCAACAGCCTGGAGCTGCTGTTCGTGGGCACGGGCAAGGACCCTGCCGTTTCGACCGGCCTGTTCGGTGGCTCTCCCGGGTGCAGCCTGAGTACGCTCATTCGCCGCGACTCGGACGCGCACGCGCTGGTCGCGGCTGGCCGGCTGCCGCTCGACCTGGCCGAGTTCTCCGGCGAACTGGAAGACCTGCCGGCCAAGGTCCTGACGCACATCGACGAGCGCGACGTGCTCTACAGTTGCTGGATGGGCGGCGGCGGCTACGGCGATCCGCTGGAGCGCGACCCCCGCGCGGTGGAGCGAGACGTAGCCCTGGGGCTCGTCTCGCGCAGCGTTGCGGCCGAGGTGTACGGTGTCGCCATCGACCCGCGCTCGGGCAGCGTGAACCTCGGCCGCACTGAGGTCCTCCGACGGGCCGTGCGGGCCGCTCGCCTGGACGGGCGCGAGGCAGGCGCGACGCCGAGCGGGAAGCCTTCGGAGACGATCGAGCGGGCCCAGGCAAGCCGCCTGGTCGACCGATGGGGGGACGGGCCCCGGCAGCGCGTCTCGGAGACGATCGAGCTGCGCCTCGAGGGCCAGCAGGTAGTCGCCACGTGCAGCCGCTGCGGACACGTCTACGGGCCGATCGAGGTCCACTGGAAGCGCCGCGCCGTGGTGGCCGAGCGTCCCCTGGCCCAGGTCGGCCCGCGCATGTGGCCGGGCAGCCAGTTCATCCTGCGCGAGTTCTCTTGCCCCTCCTGCGCCGTCCTGGCGGACGCCGAGATGACGCGCCCGGCGGAGCCGTTCATCGAAGACGAGGTCAGGTTCCAGGGCAGGGGTGAAGCTGGGTAGCGGCACGCTGTAGGGGGCTGCCCCTCCGGAGGGGCAGCCCCCCTGTGGCTGCCCCAGCCCCGCCCGCCACGCAGCCCTCATCGCTCAGTCCTGGTAGAATGAGGCAGTTCGTAGGGGCAAGCCGCTGGCTTGCCCGACTTTGGGAGAGACAGCGCGGCATGGACAACCAATCACCGGAGATGGAGAACCTGAACATCCAGATGCGCGAGCTGATGCGCGAATGGGTGAAGCACCCTCAGAATAATAAAGAGCTCAAAGAGCGCTACACCTCTCTCCACCACCAGTACCAGCGCCTCCTCGTCGCCTGGAAGCGCAGCCACAACGGGCAGCCTTGAACCAGGAGGCAGAAGGCAGAAGGCAGGAGGCAGAAGGCAGGAGGCAGAAGGCAGAAGGCAGGAGGCAGAAGGCAGG
>JACQUR010000048.1 GCA_016210245.1 Chloroflexota bacterium | reverse complement strand
CGCGGCCCCGGGTTCCGCGCTCATCCTGAGCCTGTCGAAGGATCGCGGCTCGGATAGAACCCCTCATACCAGATCCGGGTGAATACTGCGGCGACTGGCCAACCGTCTCATCTTGTGCTGGGGCATCTGACCCACAGATAGCGCCCAGGAATGGGGCGAGACAATGGGACAGATGCCACATGCGGAGGCCGTGCAGAGGCGATAGACTGACACTGTGGCGACCGAGCCCTCGTCCTCATTCTGGCGGTGGAGGCGGCACATGCCTGTCGCAGTGAAAGCGATCGGAGACCCCCTGGCCCACCGGCCTCCGGGCCGGCCGTCTCTCATCCGGGTCGTGGCGCTGCTCGCCGCGCTCAATCTCGTGCTGGGCGCCGCGCTGCTGGCCGTTCGCCCGCCGGGCCGCGTTGTCGACGAAGTTGCCCCGCCGCCCGAGCTGCCCGCTCCGGTGCAGGCGCTCATGGCGCAGATCGACCAGGGACGTTCGGGAACACCCTACACCCTCAACCTGTCGGACGACGATCTGACAGCCATGGTCGGCTACTTCCTGGCCCGCTCGCCGAACATTCCCTTCACCCAGGTCAGGGTCACGGTCAGCGACCGGGCGGTGTCGGCCGAGGGCGTCACCCGCGGGCTGGCCGTGCGGCTGCCCGTGCGGGTGGTGGGCTCGGTGGGCGCACGGAATGGCTTGCCGCTGGCGCGGGTAGAGAACGTGAGCCTGGGAGACACTGCGCTGCCGGCCTTCGTCCGCGACCAGGTCGTGCGCGAGGTCAACGCCAGCCTGGACTTCTCCCGCTACTCCATGCCCGTGGCGGTCGATGCCCTGGAGCTGCGTCCGGGCGGAATGGCCGTTCGCGGGACGATCAAGGGACGCGGGTGAGCCATGCAGTGCCCCAACTGCGACTACCAGAGCCCGTACCAGTTAGTCCGGTGCCCGCACTGCAACAGGCAGTACAACGCGGCTGGCCTGGAGAAACTGGCCCACCTCGCCTATTTGCGCGACCGGCTGGATAGCTGGCAAGACGAGGGGCTGCTACCGGCCGGTTCGGCCACCGCGCTGCGCGAGGCGACGGCGCGGGAGATGCTGGAGCTGGAGCGTGCCCTCGGGCTGCGGGCCGCCACGCCGGAGCCAGCGATGCCGACGCTCGCCGCCCCTGCGGTCGCCGTCGAGGCAGGCCCGGGCCGAGAGCCGGAGAGCAGCCTCGTGGAGCGCGCGCCTGCCCCCCTCCTGGCGCCAGCCGCGATCCAGCCGGCGCTCCAGGCCGAAGCGGCGACCTCCGCGGTGGCGGCCCCACCCGCTGCCCCCGCCCCCGCCGCGCCGTCCTTCTCCTGGGGCCAGGTGGGCACCTATCTCCTCTCGGAACGGACGCTGAACGCCCTGCTCGGCCTGGCGACCCTGCTGCTACTGGCCTCCGGCGTCGTCATCTCCACCCTCAACCCCACCCGCCTGGCCCCGCCGCTCCACCTGGGCGTGGTCGCGGCCACCACGATCGTCTTCTACGTCCTCGGCTACGTGGTGCGCAACAGGCTCGAGCTGGCCAGGACCGGCTCCACGCTGCTGACCATCGGCGGCGCCTTCGTCCCGCTCAACGTGTGGACCCTCGGCCAGGAGCAACTGCTGAACTGGGAGCCCGGCGCCATCTGGCTGGTCGCTTCGCTGGTCGGCCTGCCGCTCTACCTGGGCTCGCACGCGGTGCTGCGCGATCGCCCCTTTGCCCTGCTCACCGCCCTGGCCGGTGGCAGCGAGCTGCTGGCCGCGCTCAACTGGCTGGGGGTGCCTCTGGAGTGGGGACTGTGCGGCCTGGCGGCGCTGGGGCTCGGCTACCTGCGGCTGTCCCACCGCCTGGCGGAGCCCTGGCCGGCCCTGGCCTGGGCGCTGTCCTGGTCGGCCCAGGCGGCCGCGCCGCTGGTGATGGCGCTCCTGATGCTGGCTCGCTTCTTCCCCTTCGTGTGGGTGACGCTGGCAGGTGAGCTGCCCGCCGGGCTGTTCGAGTACGCCGTGGCCGTGGCGTGGTGGCTGGGCACCGCCTTCTACCTGCTGGCGGCCCGCCTCTTCCGCCGACGCTCCTACCAGTTCGCCGCGGCCTGGGCGCTGCCGTTCGCGTACCTGTTCACCCTGGCCAAAGCCCCGTGGGAGGCTGTCTGGTACAACCTGGGGCTGGCCGTCCTGGCGCTGGGCTACCTGGCCTACGGGCGCTGGGCGCAGCAACTCCTGGCGGACGGGGCGCCACCCCGGCTGGCCCACTTGCTCGGCCAACCTGCCTACCAGGTCGGTCTGACCTTGACCCTGGCGGCCGCGGTGTGGCCCGCCCCATCTCAGGACAGCCGCATCGCCACCCTGTTCTGCCTGTCGCTGGTCTACGGCGCGGCTGCCTTCTGGCTGAGGCGGCGCCTGTTCGCCTCCCTCTCGGTGTACCTGCTGCCGCTGGCCTGCGGCCTCCTGCTGGTCCGGCTGGGGGTGAGCGGCGGCCCCCTGGGCCTGGCCTGGGCGGCGCTGGCCCTCGCGCTGGTGGCCTCGGCCGAGATCGCCGCCCACCGCAGCGGGGAGGCGCGGCGCCCGCTGATCGAGACCACGCTGGGACTCGGGGCGTGGCGGTCGCGCTTCGCCTCCCCGCTCTTCCTGGCCGGCTACGCCACCAGCCTGCTGGCCCTGGGGATCGCGCTCGCACAGCACTGGAACCCGTCCCGCGTCGGTGGGCTGCCCCTCCAGGACGCCGGCACGGAGCTGGTCCTGGCGGCCATCGCCGCGCTGTACGCCGCCTCAGCGGCGACCCGGCGGCAAAGCTTCTTTCTCTACGTGGCCTCATGGGTGCTGCTCCTGCCCTACCTCTGGGCGGCCGAGCGGATCTTCGTCGACCTGGGCTGGGCGCTCACCGAGGCCAACCGAGCGCGGCTGCTGGCGGCGCTGGAGCTGGGCTACCTGGGCGCGGCGCTCGCGCTGGACCGGGTGGGTGGACACTACGCCAAGCCGCTCTACCTGGCTGGCTATGCCCTGTCGCTGGGCACCATGCTCCTGTCCGCGCTGGACCGCGCGGCCAACGTCCAGCTCATTGCCCTGAGCCTGCTGGTGTACGCCGCCTCGGCGTGGCTGATGCACCGAGAGCGCCATCCTTCCTTCCTGTGGCTGGTGGAGCGGCTGTGCGGCCGTCCTGGATCCGCCGCCTTCGCCACCGGGCGCAGTCTGTTCCTCTACCTGGCGGCCTGGTTGTTCCCCGCCTGGCTCGCGCTGGCGATGAGCCTGCTGGCGCCGCCGCCTCAGGTGGCCCACTACGGCCTCGCGCTCGCCGTGCTGGCCCCCGCGTACGTCGCCCTGGGCCTCGCCTTCCGCGCCCTCCGCCCCGAGTATCGGCTCCCCTGGTACCTGGGCGGCTACGCCCTCTCCCTGGCAGGCCCGCTGCTGGCAACGCCGGATCCTGTCTTGCGCCTCCTGGCGCTGGCCATCTCGATCGCGCTGTACGCCGGGTCGGCGGTGGTGTTTCGGCAGAGCGGCTGGCTGTACCCGGTGGCGCTGCTCACACCGCTCCTGGGCTGGCAGGGGCTCGATCGACTCGGCGTCCCGCCGCGCCTGTACGGCGTGGGGCTGCTGGGGCTGGCGCTCGCCTATGGCGGCCTCGGGCTGGCGCTCCATCATGGCAGCCCTCGGCGGGCGCTCCAGCCGATCGGCGGAGCCATCGGCGCTTACGCCCAGCCGTTCTTCGTGGTCGGCTACGTCCTGAGCGCCCTGGGCCTGGGCCTGGCCGCCAACCAGGACCGTGAACTGGTGGTGCTCGGCTTCCTGCTGGGCGGGGTGTGCTACGCCGGCTCGGCGCTCATCTTTCGGCAGAGCCTGTTCGCCTATCCGCTGGTGGCAACCGTCTCCGTCGCCTACGTGGTGGGCATGGCGATGACTCCGCTGGACGCCCGCTCCTACGGCCTGGGGCTCCTGCCCGGCCTGGCGGCCTACCTGGCCATTGGCGACCTGCTACGCCGTCGTCTCGACGTGCGCTGGTCCTTGCCCTTCCACCTGGCCGTGTATGCCGGGACGGTCGCCACAATCGCCGCCTCGGCCCAGGATCGGACGGCGTGGGCGCTGGCCTGGTGGGGGGTGGCCGGGGTCTACGCCGCTTCCACCGCCCTGTTTCGCCATCCCTCCTGGCTCTACCCGACGACCGGCGCCATGGTGGTGGGCTATCTCGCCACCGCCTCGCTGCTCGCCCCGGGTGGGTCCTTCAGCCAGGGAATGGTGTTGCTGGTCGTCCCCACCTGGCTACTGTTCTGGCTGTCCCACGCCGTGGCCAGGCTCCACCCCGCGCCTGCCCTTCCCCCGCACCGCTTGTTCCAGGGAGAGGGCGGGGGCTGGCGCCACCCCTGGGCCGCGCCGCTTGCCGAGTGCGGACTGGTGGTCCTGGCCATCTCCAGCCTCGGCAGCGCCCCGGACGGACAGATGGGGCTACGAACGGCCATCGCGTACGCCGTGCTGGCCACCGTGTTCGCCGTGCTGTGGCGCGGCCAACTGGAAGTCTGGGGCAGCCTGGTCTTCGCGGGCGTGGCGATCGAGCACGGGCTGCGCCTGGCCGGCGTGGCGCCGCTGGACCAGCCGCCTGTGTGGGCCACGATCGGGCTGGGCAGCACCCTGGCCGCCATCGCCTGGCGGCGGCTGCGCTCGAAGGTCCTGGCGCTGTGGCAACGGCCGCTCTATCTCAGCTCCATCGGTCTGGCTGGCGCCGCTCCGGCTGCTGCCCTGTTGTTCCAGGCGGGGCTGCTGAGTCGCGCTGCGCTTCAGCCGCTGGCCATCACCGCCGCCGTCAGCGGCCTGACGCTGGTGGCGCACGGCTTCGACCGCCGCGAGCGGCGGCTGGGCTACCTGGGGGTCGGGCTGCTCGAGCTGGGCTACATGATCCAACTGGCGCTGTTCGAGGTGGGCCAGCCGCAAGCGTTCGTGCTGCCGGCCGGCCTGTACCTGCTGGCCGTCGCCTACCTGGAGTGGCGGCGCGGGACCGGCGCCGGGGTAAAGCCCGCGCTCGAATCGGGCGCCCTGGCGCTGCTGCTCGGGGTCTCGCTGCTCCAGGCCGTGGGCTTCCTGGGCGCCAGCCATGGCCGCTACGTCTACGATACGTTCCTCTTCTTTGAAAGCCTGGCGCTCTTTAGCCTGGGCGCCGTGCTCCATTGGAAGCGACCGTTCTTCGGCGGCCTCCTGGCCCTGGTGGTGGACGTGGGCATCCTGTTGTCCGACCCCATCCGAGCCACCAACACCTGGTACCTGCTGGCTATCGCCGGCTCGGCCATGATCGGCCTGGTGCTGTTCGTGGAGCGGAAGCGGACGCAGATCCCACTGTGGATCGACGACTGGCGGCAACGCCTGGAAACCTGGGATTAGACGAGTCGACAGTTGACAGTCGACAGTCGACAGTCGACAGTCGACAGTTCACAGTCTGCTGAACTTTCTCCTGTGAACTGTCGACTGTCAACTGTCGACTCCGGAGAGGCTGGATATGCGCGCACTTCGATCGGTTGGCAAGGTTCTCCTGGTCCTGGCCTTCCTGCCGCTGGCCGTGCTGCTGGTGGCCAGTCTGCCGCTGGCGGCCTACAACCTGGTGACGTTCCTGTTCGGCCAGGCGGCCCTGGGTCTCTTCGCTCCTGGCGTGGCGGTGTATGTGCTCGGCTTCTGCGTGCCGGTCGGACTGTACCAGTGGAGTCACATGGGCAAGCCTTCGCGGCCATGCCGCCTGCCCCAGCCGCTCTGGCTGGGTCTGGGCGCGGCCGCGGCCATCGGGCTGGGGCAGGTCCTGCTGGCCACGCGCAGCGGCGGGCTCTTCTGGGCGCTGTTCGTCGCCGCGGCGGCGCTGCCTCCCCTGGCGGCGCTGGCGCTGGCCGTGCAGCGCCTGGGACCGATCACCACCTGGCGCCGAGCGCTGGCCGGTATCCTCTCCGGCTCGCTGCTGTCGACGCACCTGGCGATCGCGCTGAGCGCCCTGGTCTCCGTGCTGGCCTACCTGCTGGTGCTGCCCCTGCGCGAGCTCGTGGCGCGCGTCCTCGCCTCGCGCAGTCTGGAGGAGCTGTTCTACTCCCCGGCGCTCACGCTGGCGATGGTCGAGCTGGCCCTGGTGGCTCCCGTAGTGGAGGAGCTAACCAAGCCGCTGGCCGCCCTGCTGCTGGCCAGGCGTCTCAGAGGTCCCGCCGAAGCGTTCCTGGTCGGCATGGCCGGCGGGGTGGGCTTTGCCATCCTGGAGAACATGCTGTACGAGGCGGCTGGCGCTCGGGTGTGGGCATCCATCGCCGTGCTACGGGGTGTTGGCGGGGTGCTCCATCCACTCAACGCCGGCCTGGTGGCGGTCGGCTGGTACGGGGTACGCCACGGCCTGCCAGGCGCCTGGAAGCGGCTGCTGGGCTTCTACGGCCTGGCCGTCGGCCTGCACGCGCTGTGGAATGGCGGCCTGGTGATCCTCTACTCCGGCCTCGGGGCCTACTTCCTGGGCACCACCTCGTGGGAGCTGAACGTCTACGGCATCGGCCAGCCGGGGGTGATGATCGTGGCCCTGCTCGTGGAGGCCATCGCCATGTGGCGCCTGCTGTTCCTGGTAACCGCCTGGCTGCGCCACCCCGCCCGGAGCGAGAGCCCTCCGCTCCTGGGCCTGCACCTGGAACACCCGCGGACGCTTGCCCTGTGGGCCACCGCGGCCGCGCTGCTCGTCGTCCCGCTAGCAGCGCTCTACGGCCCCCTCCTGGCGCGCTACCTCCAGATCGCGCTGCCGGTACGTTAGCGGGATGAAATCCAGCGCACGATGTCGTCGGTCCCCAGGAGACCGGCCACGAAGTCAGTGGCAGCTTGCAGCACGAGCCGCGGGTTGATCGGGGCAATCGGAACGTAGGTGGTGAGCAGGAGGATGGCCACGAGCAGCAGCGGGCCGTACCGCTCCAGCGGATCCCATGCCCGAACCCAGCGCTCCCGAACAGGGCGAGGCATCAGACCGAACACCAGGTAATAGCCGTCCAGCGGGGGCAGCGGCAGCAGATTGATCACTACGAGCATCAAACAGAAGTGGAGGAAGAACTGCGCAAAGGTCAGGTCGGGCGCCACCTCTAGGAACGCTCCCGCTACCCACGCGGCAGCCAGGCTGGCCCCTTGGCCAGCTATGATCACGGTGAGCCACCCGATCCGGCCGAATCGTAGCTCCCGACCCGAGATGGGAACCAGTTGGGACCAGCCGGGCTGGCCGCTGATGACCATGATGCAGCCAACAGGATCCAGGTGCGGCAAGGGGTTCAAGGTGAGGCGCTGGACAATGAAATCGCGGCGGTCGCCCAGCAGGACAGCCGCCAGCGCATGCCCCAGCTCGTGAATGCTGATTGCAAGCCCGAGCGCCAGAAGGATCGTGATGGCCAGCACCGCGAACAGGGCGACCATCCCGAGTGGAAAGATCTCGAGCGCGACCCTCGCGAGGACAAGCGTGACCGCGAAGATCGCGAGCGCGGCGAACGCCTGGAGCAGCCATCTGAGCCCGATTCTGCGCCAACGTATGGGAACGTACCCTTGACTCGGCTCACCCACAGGGTCCTCCACAGTTCCGACACTTGCGACACGTGCGCACGCGCAGCGGCGGCAAGTCTAGCACTGGATACGCGGCATGGTCACGCCGACGTGCCGCTCGGTACTTCGCCCCTACTACCGAGACGGCGGACTGCCGGCCACCAGCGCCAGCTCGCCAGGGCCGACAACCCGGCGGGCTGACTCGATGCCGGCTCCAGAAACTGGAGTATACGGAGTATACTTTGAAGTGCATTTCAATTCCTGAAGCCGACGCGGATGGCCTTCCATCGGGCAATCGCCCTCGGCAACCATCGCCCAAGCAAGAGTTCCGAGGCTGCGGGGAAGCAGCGCGGCGATGAGGTCGCGTTTCACATGGAACGCCTGTACGACCTACGTCTCGTCCAGCAAGTGGTTCCGGTTCACTAGGCCCGGCAGCTACGCTCCCACCAGTCCCTGCACCAGGAAGAGCGGCTCTCGCTCCTCACCGGCGACGATCTCTCCTGATGACCTCGCGCCCGGCTCGACGTACACCGTTGGGTGAGGCACTCCTGTCCCGACTCCCGGTCCACTTGACGACCTGCGTTTCGGCACATACGCTTGGATCGTTGAGATGCCTCGAATACTGGACCCGATGGCTTGCACTGCACTCGGCCAAGCGGGCGTTGAGAAACGATTCGGCGTTGCGCCGTCTATGCGCTTCCGAGTACAGCCATCTCGGAGTCTTCTTGATGCATTCGCTTTCGCGCAGGTCTCAAGGGAGTACTCAGTGAAGCGGCACTAGTTGAGCCAGCACCTCGGCTCGAAAGTGGGAGAAACAATGGACAGCGCTGAGGGCAAACAGCAAGTTGGGTTGGTTTCCATATTTGATTCTCTCGCCGTCTTCCCAAATCCAAGAGACATAACTTTATCCTTGGAAGAATTGGCCGCCTTTGACCAACTGTGCGAAGCTCTTGGACTTTCCCAACTCGAACAAGGTGAGATTCGGAGCTTTGGAGACCGTGAAATACCTCTAACAAGAACTGGCGACTGGAAAGGTGCCTTATTTCTCGAGAACGTAGAAGTCGATGACTGATGCCGTTGGTAGTTGCCCTCCATGACGAGTTCACGTAGCCGCCAGCGACGGCCATTCAGTAGCTACACCAACCGCTCGCGCCGGTGTCCACAAAGCACAGCCCAGCCGATGTTCTCGGATGCGGTTTCCGCCAGGGGAGCGGCGCCACTTCTTGCACGGCTGGTGCAACGAGTGCATCGAGAAGTGAGCAGACCGCACGGGGGCATGATTCCGGTCCTGCCTGCCTCTGCAGACCACTGGTGAGTCCGAATATCCACTGCATGCACCGGTGCCCGAGATCAGCGCTATGAACGTACATCATCGGGCAGGCCCGCGCAATGACGCTGATGTTGTGTGCATGACAGTACTCAACCGCCTCCTGGGAGATGCTGGTCCCGGCCCACACGAGCGTTTGGTGCATCCATATCCGCGAGACACCCGCGTTGGGGCACTGCCGCACGGATCGCTTCGGTCTTCTGGGGCCGGGTTGAGAGCCTCTTGCAGCGCAGCCCGATACTACTGATCGCTGCATAGAGATCTAAGCATCGCCTGAGGCCGTAGCGCGGGGGCTTGTCCCCCGCCCGGCGCCCCGCAGGCTGAGTGCTCACGGGCGGGGGACAAGCCCCCGCGCTACGCTCCTACGCCTGCAACGAGGTTAAGCTTCACGCAGCGATCAGTAAGCCGGAGCTCGGAGCAGGGGTCAAGAGGCAACAGAACGCTGGGGAAACAGATCGCGCACCGGGCAGGTGAAGCCCGGCAGCACCGGCGTGCCGTCCAGGGGGTCGACCTCGGTGAGCACCCGCACCTCGGCCAGGGAACGGTAGACAGTCACGGATCGTGTGGCCGGGTGGATCACCCACACCAGCCGCACTCCAGCCCTCAGCCACTCATGCACTTTCTCCTCCACCTGAGCAGCAGCATCGAAGGGCGAAACCACCTCGGCTATGAGGTCAGGAGCCAGCGGAGCAAAACCGGCCGGCAGGTGCCCCTCCGGGAAGCGCCCGGCGGCGACGAAGGCCGCGTCGGGCGCGCGCACGGTGTCGGGGTCGCGTTCGATCAGGAAACCGGTTTCGGCAGCGAAAACGTCTCCCAGCCGCCGGGGCTCCACGTGAGCAAGAAGTCTGGCACACAGTCGCGCGGCAATCATCCCGTGCTCCGCGCCCGCTGGCGGCATCGTCCTCAGCTCCCCGCGCACGAGCTCGTACCGCTTGCGGTCGTCGGGCAGCCGCGCCAGCTCGTCCGCGGTGAGCAGTGTCCTTCGGACTGCCACGCCTGAACCTCTCCTACCCCCCAATTCTAGCACGCCCGAAGAGGTGCTTGACAGCTCTCCCACGCTCCGGTCGCTCAGCCGCCCGGCTCGATGTACCCCACGGTCCGCTCGCCCCGCCGGTCGGCGGCGCTGCACCACGCACCATCCTCGGCTCGCAGCAGGCTTCCTGCGCACGCGCTACAATGACGTGTCCATTTGGAAACGTCGTTCCGGATGCGCGAACGCGCAGACGAGGGCGCCGCGCTGGGAGGCGCGCGGGCCGTCTGGCGCACTGGCCGCGGAGGCCGAAGGAGGGCAGCCTATCGGAGAGAGCCGCTCGGCTCAACAGCCACCTCATATGATGATTTGGAGCCTGGAGTCACACAGGGAGCCCAGGAAAGGAGAGGAGACGTATGCGAGGCATTCTGCCCATCAGCGTCCTGGCATCACTCGCCTTGGCCGCGTGCGCCCCGGCAGCTCCACCCAGTCCTACCGCGGCGCCCCCAAAGCCAGCGGCGACCACGGCACCTGCGCCGACCACCGCCCCGGCCAAGCCGGCGGCAACCACCGCCCCGGCCAAGCCGGCGGCAACCACCGCCCCGGCCGCCAAGCCAACCGAGCTGCCGGCGGCCAAACCGGCCGAGTTCGACGAGAAGGCGGTCGCCGATTTCTTCAAGAGCAAGACCGTCCGCATCATCGTGGGCTACGCGCCTGGCGGCGCCACGGACACCAACGCCCGGATGCTCCAGAAGGTGCTCGCCAAGTACATCCCGGGCAACCCCACCCTCGCCATTGAGAACAAGCCCGGCGGGGGCAGCATGCTGGCGGTCAACACCGTCTACAACTCGGAACCCAAAGACGGAACCGCGTGGGCTGCCTTCGATGCGCAGCTCGTCCTGCAGCAGGCGATCGGCGCGCCGGGGGTCCAGTTCGATGCCGGCAAGCTGCAATGGCTGGCCAGCTCCTACGAGACGGCCAGCATGTGCGCGGTACGGCTCGACGCGGGCATCAACACTGTCCAGGAGCTCATCCAGAGCGGCCGGGAGGTGACGGTGTCCAGCTTCGGCAAGGGCGGCGTCTCCTACAACCCGCCAGCCGTGTTCAATGCCGCTCTGGGTACGAAGTTCAAGATCGTGACCGGCTACGAGGGCGGCGCCGCGCAGCGCCTGGCGGTCAAGAACAAGGAGGTCGAGGGCTTCTGCACCACCTTCGAGACGATCACCGGCATCGAGCGGGGCATGTTCGAGGGCCCGACCGCCGTGGCCAAGGTCATCCTCGTCGGCGGGTCGAAGCCCATCGAGCACCGCTTCGCTCAAGGGGTGCCGGCGGCTGAGACGCTGGCCAGGACCGACGAGGCGAGGGCCATGCTGCGGGCCGTGGAGGCGCCGGGTTTCTTCAACCAACCGATGGTGGTCCCGCCCGAGGTGCCCAGGGACCGCGTTCAGGCGCTTCGCCGGGCGTTCGACAAGGCCTACAAGGACCCGGAGTACATCGACGCGGCTCAGAAGGCGCAGCAGGCGGTGAGCCCCCACACCGGGGAGGAAGTGACGCGGATCGTCCAGGAGGTCCTCGGCACGCCACCCGCCGTGCTCGCCAAGCTGAAGGAGATTCTCGAGTAGCCCTCCCTGCGCTGCTCTGCTCGGCCAGGCGCCCGCCCGGCCGGGCAGAGCGATCAGCGTAGCCCCTCTCCCCTTTCCCCCCTGCCCACCATCCGCTTGACAGGCTGCTTCGCTGCGGATACCTTGGGAGCTAACGCGGCGTGGATTCATGCACGGCCTGTCCCCCTCTCTCCCCCGACACCCTTCCCCCACCCGGGGGAAAGGGGGGCCAGGGTGGAGCTGACGATACTTCCCCTCCCCGCCGAGTGGGGGAGGGGGCAGGGGGGAGAGGGGAAACACCCGAACGGAGGCAGGTGTGGACGTCATCGGCGTGGACGTGGGGGGCACGTTCACCGATCTGATCCGCTTTGACGAGGCTGCAGGCCGGATCACGGCCACCAAGGTCGCCTCCACACCGCGCAATCCGGCGCGGGCTATCCTGGCCGGGCTGGTGGCTCTGGGGCTGGACCCGGCCGCGGTCCGCCACCTCATCCACGGCACGACCGTCGCCACCAACACCATCCTCGAGCGGAAGGGCGCGCGGGTGGGCCTGGTGACCACGGAGGGCTTCCGCGACGTGCTGGAGATCGGGCGCACCCAGCGCATGGTCGAGGGCAGCATGTTCAACCCGCGCTTCGTCCGGCCGGCGCCGCTCGTCCCGCGCCCGCTGCGTTTCGAGGTGCGCGAGCGCCTGCTCCACGACGGCAGCGTGCTGGAGCCCCTCGACGAGGACAACCTGGCGACCGTTGCCGCCCAGCTCCGCGAGGCCGGGGTCGAGGCCGTCGCCGTGTGCTTCCTCCACTCGTACCGCAACCCGGCCCACGAGCAGCGGGCCGGGGGCGCACTGTGCGCCGCTCTGCCCGAAGCCTTCGTCTCACTGTCGTCGGAGGTGGTCCCGGAGTACCGCGAGTACGAGCGCTTCAGCACCACGGTGTTGAACGCCTTCGTCTCGCCGGTGGTGCAACGCTACCTGGCTACCCTCGACGGCGAGCTGGCCGACCGCGGCTACACCGCGCCGGTGTTTACCATGGCCTCCAACGGCGGCATCATGACCTCCGAGCAGGCGGGGCGGCTGGCGGTTTCGACCGTGCTCTCCGGCCCGGTGGGCGGCGTCAACGGGGCCATCGCCGTGGCCCGCGCGGCCGGCGCCCGCCATCTCATCACCTACGACATGGGCGGCACCTCCACCGACGTGTGCCTGGTCCACGACCTGGCGCCCGCGGTCACGACGCTGAACCTCGTGGCGGGCTTCCCGCTCAAGGTGCCGCAGGTGGAGATCAACACCGTTGGCGCTGGCGGGGGTAGCATCGCCTGGCTCGATGGCGCGGAGCTGCAGGTCGGGCCGCGCAGCGCCGGAGCCGACCCCGGGCCCGTCTGTTACGGGCTGGGCGGGACCGAGCCGACCGTGACCGACGCCAACCTCGTCCTCGGGCGCATCGCCCCCGACCGGCTGCTCGGCGGCGTGCTCCGCCTTCGCCCGGCGCTGGCCACGGAGTCGCTCCGGGCGCTGGCGCAGCGCCTGGGTGGCCTGGACCCCCACTACCTGGCCGACGGCATCGTCCGCCTGACCGTGGCGCGCATGACCAGCTCCATCCGCGAGATCTCGGTCGAGCGCGGCTACGACCCGCGCGACTTCGTCCTGGTCGCCTTCGGAGGGGCGGGGCCGATGCATGCCACCCAGGTAGCCCAGGAACTGGGCACCGCCCGGATCCTCATCCCGCGCTATCCCGGCAATCTCTCGGCCCTGGGCCTGCTCACCTCGGACCTGCGCTACGACTACGTGCGCGCCTACCTGGAGACGCTGAACGCCCTGCGTCCGGACGACCTGGCGGCGCGGTTCGCCGAACTCGAGGCGCCTGGCCGCCGCCAACTGCTGGCCGGCGGCGTAGCGCAGGAGGACGTCTACCTGGCGCGCTCGCTCGACCTGCGCTACCTGGGCCAGGGGTTCGAGCTCAACGTCGCGTTGCCCGAAGTGGGCTGCGACCCTGAGGCCATCCGCCAGGCATTCCACGCCCGCTACCTGGCCACCTACGGGCGTTCCAGCCCGGAGGAGGAGGTCCAGGTGGTCAACCTGCGGCTGGCGGCGTTCGGGCGTGTCCCCAAGCCTCCGTTCCAGCCGCTGGCCGCCGACGGCCGCGCCAGGGTCGCCCGGCTCGACGGCGCCTGCCTGGGCCTGCGGCCCGTCTACTTCGGCGGCCGCTTCTGGGACACGCCCACGTACGAGCGCGACCTGTTGCCCGGCGGCGCGCGCCTGGAGGGGCCGGCCATCGTCGAGGAGACAGGGGCAACGACGGTGGTGGCGCCCGGGTGGCGCGGTGAGGTGGACGAGTTTGGCAACCTGGCGCTTACAGTTGACAGTTGACAGTTGACAGTCGACAGTCGACAGTCGACAGTTAGATCCTTCGACTGTCGACTGTCGACTCACAGGAGTTCGTGATGCCGCCCTCGACAACCGAGGTAGATCCCATCACCCTCGAGATGGTGCAGGAGGGGCTCATCGCCACCGTGCGCGAGATGCGGGCCAACATGATTCGGACCGCGTACTCCTCGATCATCTACGAAGGCCACGACTTCTCCTGCTGTGTCGTGGACGCGCAGGGCCAACTGGCAGCCAAGGCGCCGGCCGACAATCCGATGCACATCCTGCCCGTGCCCTGGTCGGTGCGCGCCGTCCTCGACCGCTTCGACGACGACCTCCACCCCGGCGACGTCTTCCTGCACAACGACCCCTACACGGGCGGCACACACCTGAACGACGTGGCGACCATCTACCCCGTGTTCCTCGAAGATGGCCTGGTCGCCTTCGCCGTCGTCCGGGCGCACTGGGCGGACATCGGCGGCATGACGCCCGGCAGCCTGTCCGGCCAGGCGACCGAGATCTACCAGGAGGGGGTGCGCATCCCACCTATCCGCGTGTACGAGCGGGCGCAGCCCGTCCAGGCGGCGCTGGACCTGATCTTCGCCAACGTGCGGGGCGAGCGGCAGCGCAAGGGCGACTTCACCGCCACGCTGGTGAGCTGCTGGAACGGGGCGCGCAAGCTCGAGACGATGGCCGGCAAGTACGGGGCGGCTACGGTGCGCACCTGCCTGGCGCGGATCATCGCTCGAGCCGAGGCTCGCGTGCGGCAGGCCCTGGCCGCCCTGCCCGATGGCACCTATGCCTACGAGGCGTACACCGAGAGCACGGGCCAGGCCCTGGAGCCGCTCCTGGCACGGCTGAAGCTGGCGATCCAGGACGATGAGTTGACGGCCGACTTCAGCGGCTCCTCGCCCCAGAGCCCGGGGCCGACGAACACCGGTCCCGCCATGGTCCCGGCGGCCGTTTTCGCTATCGCCAAGTCGCACCTCGACCCCGCGACCGCGGTCAACCAGGGCGCCTGGCGGCCGATGCACGTGCGCGTGCCGGAGGGAACGTTCCTCAACGCGCTCCTGCCAGCCGCCTGCGGCGGCATGGCCGAGGCGCGCTACGCGGCCGAGAGCGCTCTGCTGGGCGCGCTGGCCTCCGTGGCGCCCGAGGCCGCGATCGCCGACCACAAGGGCACCGTGAACCACATCTTCGTCGCCGGCCGCTATGCCGGGGGCGAGCCGTTCATCTTCTACGAATGGCCGGCGGCCGGCACCGGGGCGTTCAACGGCGCTGATGGCAGCAACACGGTGCGGAACTACCAGGAGGGCGACTTCGCCTCGATCCAGCCGGTGGAGGCGGTGGAGAACGAGTATCCGCTGCTGGTCGAGCGGTGCGAGGTCCGCCGCGACTCGGGCGGGGCCGGGCGCTGGCGGGGCGGCATCGGCATGCAGCGCGAGGAGCGCGTGCTCGCAGGCCAGGCGGTGCTGTCCGTGCTGTCGGACCGCACCATCCTGCTGCCCCACGGCGTGTGCGGCGGCGAGGCGGGCGCCGGCAACCGCTTCACGGTCCGGCGCGACGGGCGGGAGATCGAGCCCTCGCCCATCCCGGGCAAGGTTTCCGGCTTCCCGCTGCGCCGCGACGACGTGGTTGTCATGCGCTCGGCCGGGGCCGGGGGCTACGGCGACCCGCTCGACCGTCCGCCAGAGCAGGTGTGGCGGGACGTCGTGGAGGGCTACTTGAGCGCCGAGGCGGCACGGACGCGCTATGGCGTGGCGCTGGTGGCCGAGGGCGTGGACGAGGCCGCGACGGAGGCCCTGCGGGCCGCGCTGCGCACGCAGCGCGTCTTCGCCACCCTGACCATCTGGCCCAACTCCGAGCCCCCGGGCGTGCGGCGGACCATGCCGCTGGCTCGAGCGGTGGCCGAGCAGGCCGGCGTGGCCGAGGGTGACGTGGTGGAGTTGGTCAACCCCCAGGGTGCGCCCCTCCGCGGCTGGGCGCACATTCTGGACGAAGAGGGCGACCGCGCCTACCTGGGCCCGTTCGGGCTGCACATCCTGCGCGCCCAACCCGGCGACCGCTTCTGGCTGCGCCGACTGGGCGCCTGGGCCGCGCCACAATAGATAGATTGTAGATTTGAGAGTGCAGAGTGCAGATTGGAAATCTGCACTCTGCACTCTCAAATCTACAATCGCACCACAATCGCACCACATCGCACCACGAGGAGACACGAGCCATGAGCCTGCAACGTTCTGAGGAAGTCGAGGAGTACGTGCATCAGCACCCACGCTCGCAGGAGGCCTACGAGCGGGCACGGCGGGTAATGCCCTCGGGCGTCGCGCACGACATCCGCCTGATGCGGCCGTTTCCGATCACCCTGGCCCGCGCCTCCGGGGCGCGCAAGTGGGACGTGGACGGCAACGAGTACATCGATTACCACATGGGCAGCGCGGCGCTGCTGCTCGGCCACGCCCATCCAGAGGTCATGGCCGCGGTGCGCGAGCAGCTCGAGCGCGGCTGGCACTACGCTCAGCCCCACCAGCTCGAGGCGGAGTGGGGCGAGTGGATCCAGCGCCTGATCCCGAGCGTCGAGCGGCTACAGTTCACCAACTCGGGCACTGAGGCCAACATGCTGGCCCTGCGCCTGGCGCGCACCTACACCGGCAAGCCCAGGGTGCTGCGTTTCCACGGGCACTTCCACGGCTGGGACGACTACGGCATGGTGGGTACCAACGTCCCCTTCGAGCGCCCAGCCTCGGCTGGCATCCCGAGCGGCGTGGTCGACAGCGTGGTGGCCATCCCGGCCAACGATCCCGACCTGGTCGCGCAGACGCTCGATGCCGACCCGGACATCGGCACGGTCATCCTGGAACCCTCGGGGGCGTCGTGGTCGACCATCCCGCTGCGCCCGGGCTTCTTGCAGGCGCTGCGCGAGATCACCGCGTCGCGCGGGCGGCTGCTCATCTTCGACGAGGTCATCACCGGCTTCCGATGGTCGCCCGGCGGGGTCCAGGGACGCCTGGGCCTTCGTCCCGACCTGACCACGATGGCCAAGATCGCCTCCGGTGGGATGCCCGGCGGTGTCGTCGGCGGCCGCGCCGACGTGATGGAGGTCATGGCGTTCAGCGGCCAGGCGCACCGCGATCGGTACCAGCGCGCTTACCACGCAGGTACGTTCAACGCCAACCCCCTGGCGGCCGCGGCGGCTATCGTCACGCTGGGCCACGTGGCCACGGGCGAGCCGCACCGCCACATCGATGCCCTGGCCGCCCAACTCCGCGCTGGGGTGAACGAGGCCATCAAGCGCCTGGGCATCTCGGCCGTGGCCTACGGCGAAGCCTCCTCGTTCCACCTCTACATCGGCCCGCGCCCGGCAGGGACACCTATCGGCGAGACGCTCTGGGTCGAGGACGCGGCGCGCCTCAAGGGCATCCCGGGCGAGCTGGTGGCCGGCGTGCGGCGCGCGCTCCAGAATCGGGGTGTGGACCTGATGTCCGGCATCGGCGGGGTGCTCTCGACCGCTCACACGGCCGCTGACGTGGAGCAGACCATCGTGGCCTTCGAGGCTGCGCTGCGGGCCGTGCGCGACGAGCGCCCGGACTTGTTCCAGTAGGTGGTGAACGACATGATCATCGACGGCCACGTCCACCTCTCCGCCGAGCTGGAGGAGGGCGCCTTTCGAGCCCTGCCGCTGGACGCGGAGCAACTGCTGAAGCTCATGCAGGGCCCGTTCTCGATCGCGGGGCAGAACCGGGTCGTCGACCGCGCGCTGGTCCAGCCGCCGATCTCGGCCACGCGGCTCGGCCATCCGCTGGACCAGCACCGCTACGTTGCGGCGCAGGTGAAGGCTCATCCGCAGCGGCTCGTCGGCTGCTTCACCGCGAACCCACTGCTGGACGTCGCCGAGACGGTGGAGGCGCTGCGGGAACTGGTGGAGCGGGGCGGCTTCCGCGCGCTGAAGCTGCACCCTACCGGCCACGCCTACCTGCCCTTCCGCCTGCGCGACCGGCTCGATCCGTTGGTAGC
Organism: Chloroflexota bacterium; assembly: GCA_016210245.1. Lineage (GTDB taxonomy): Bacteria > Chloroflexota > UBA6077 > UBA6077 > JACQUR01 > JACQUR01. The sequence goes on along the minus strand of JACQUR010000048.1, from coordinate 5,232 downwards.
CGAGGCCGGCCGGCTCGGCATCCCGGTCCTGGTACACCAGGGCGATCCGCCTTTTGGCCATCCGAGCCAGGTCGCCCCGCTGATCGAGGCGTTCCCCCGGGTGCCGTTCATCCTGGCGCACTTCGCCACCCAGCGCCTGGTCATGGCCGACGAAGCCATCTACGTGGCGCGCAAGAATCCGAACGTGTACCTCGAAACGGGCTGGGGGACCCTGCCGCGGATCAAGGAGGGGCTGGCGGCCCTGGGCCCTGGCCGGCTGGTCTTCGGCAGCGACTGCCCGGTGCAGGAGATGGGCTCGCAGCTCAGGGTGCTGGAGGTGCTGGCCTGGGACCCACCCCTGGGCGCGCGGCTCGCGCCCGAGGGCGTGGAGCAGATCATGGGCGACAATCTGGCTGCCCTGCTGGGGGTGGGAGAAGCGCGCTAGAGTTGACAAGCTGCTGCCCTGCGGGTACCTTGTGGCTCGCGCAAGCCGCCACTGACCACTGACGGCTGACCACTGATCGCTGACGGCCAAAGACAAGGAGAGCTTTGTGAAAGAGACCCCTGCACTCACGCGAATGAACCGCCGGGCCTTTGTGCGCCTGGGCCTGGGCCTGAGCGGCGCGGCGCTCCTGGCGGCCTGCACGCCGGCGGCACCCTCGCCCACGGCCGCGCCGGCCAAACCTGCGGCGCCGGCCGCCACGGCCGCGCCGGCCAAGCCCGCGGCTACCGCGGCGCCAGCCAAGGCCGCCGCACCGACTAAGACGCTCAAGTTCGGCGCGGCCATCAGCGCCACCGGCGCCCTGACCCGCGAAGGCGGCTTCCTGCGGGAGGGCTACCAGTTCTGGGCCGACACCGTCAACGCCGCGGGCGGCATCAAGGTCGGCAACGACGCCTACAAGATCGAGCTCGTCTTCCTGGACGACCAGAGCGATGGCGCCACCTCGGCCAAGCTGGTCGAGAAGCTGATCACCGAAGATAAGGTCGACTTCCTGTTCGGCCCGATGGGCTCCGGCATCACCGAGGTGGCCAGCGTGGTCAGCGAGCGCTACCGCAAGATCATGCTCTCGCCCCTGGCCAGCACCCAGCGCCTGTTCGATCGCGGCTTCAAGTACCTGTTCAACCACACCTCCCCGATCGAGAAGCTCGGCGGGCTGCATGCGGAGATGTGGAAGCTGCTGGGAGTCAAGACCGCGGCCATCGTCACCCCGGACGACGTGTATCCCCTCGCCTCGGCCAACGTGCAGAAGGCCATTGCCGAGCAGGGTGGTGTCCAGGTGGTCTACTTCCAGAAGTTCCCCAAGGACACCCACGACATGTCGTCGATGATCACCGACATGAAGCGCCTGGCGCCCGAGGCCGTGTCGGTCACCGGCTACGTGGAGAACGAGCTGCTCCTGATCCGCCAGGCGCGCGAGCAGGGGGTCAATTTCAAGTACTACGGTCTGCTGGATGCCCCATCGACCGAGGACTTCTTCCAGATCATGGCCAAGGACGCCAACTACATGTTCGAGGCCAACCCGTGGGACCCGTCCATCGGCTGGAAGGACCCGGTCTTCGGCGACTCCAAGAAGTTCGCCGCCGACTACAAGGCCAAGAAGGGCAAGGAGCCGACGCTGTTCCAGTCTGCGGCCGCGGCCTCGGGTGTGGTGCTGCAGCAAGCCCTGATGAAGGCCGGCAGCACGGATACCGACAAGGTGCGGGAGGCGATGCTAGCCCTGGACCTGCAGACGCTCAACATGCCCTTGAAGTACAACGAGAAGGGCCAGAACATCGCCGGCACCGCCGTGGTGCTCCAGGTCCAGGACGGCAAGCGGACCGTTGTCTACCCCGACAGCGTCGCCGCCGCCAAGCCCAAGTACCCTACGCCGCCGTGGGGCCAGCGCTGAACGAAGTCGACAGTTGACAGTCGACAGTCAACAGTCGAGGGGCCAACGCGATACCCGTTGGATCCCCAACTGTTAACTGTCGACTGTCGACTGTCGACTGTCGACTCCGCTGCTACTTCATGATCTCCTGCAGCTTGGCCAGCGTGGCGGGAGACACGTTCAGGACTTCCTGAACGATGCGCCCCACCGTCTCACCCGGGGTGAACTCGAACATGAACTTGGCCTTGTCCGCCTCGGCCAGGAATTGCGGATTGGCCGCGGTTTGAGCCACCGCTTTGCGGAGCGCTTCCACGCGCTCCTTCGGGACCTCCGGGGCGACCAGGAGCGGCCGGCCCATCTGCGCTGGTGCGTCCACGGTGCGCAGCAACTGCCTGGCCGCCTCGGTCTTCGCCAGGGGCTCCGCCGCGGGCACGCCTTTCATGAACGGGAGGTCGGACGTCCTGGAGCCCATGGTCACGAGCACCCTGGCGCTGGGCTTGTCGCCCTGCAGTCGTTCCAGGTCGAGCGCGGCGATGGAGTCGACCGTGATGCACATCCCGTCGACCTCCTTCCGGTCCAGCGCCTGGCGGATCTCGGCGGCGCCACCGTAGCCGGGGATGAGCTTGAACCGGGTATCCAGGGCTGCGTTCATGGCCGCGGGCGCGTCGTGTATGGAGACGCCCGGTGGCGTGGTGCCGATGACGACCTCTTTGCCGCCGATGACGTCCTCGATGCGCTCGACGCCCAGTCCCGTTCTGACCATGCACGCGTTCGAGGTCTTGGTGAAGCTGCCGAGCCAGTTGAACTTCCCAGCGTCGAACTGAACGCCGGCCGTGCCGATCGCCTGCTGCAGCGGGACGGTTTCGGACACCAGCAGGATCACCGTTCCGTCTTTGGGTTCCGAGTTGTAGACCAGGTTGGTGGCCAGGATGCCGCCCGCACCCGTCTTGTTCTCCACGATGACGGTGGGATTGCCTGGGATGAACTGGGACAGGTGCTTGGCCACCAGCCTGCCCGTCAGATCGTAGGTGCCCCCCGCGGCGGTGCTGACCAGCATGCGGATGGTCTTGCCCCTGTAGAACTCCTCGACGGCCTTGCTCTCAACCTTAGCCGGCGGCTTCTCGGTCGGTGCGGCTGCCGGGGCCTGCGTGGGCGCCGGCTTCGCCGCGGGCGCCGCGGCCTCGGGCTTCGCCTCCTGTTTGGCCGGCGCCGCGGTGGCCGCGGGTTTTGGTGGGAGGGCGGTCGGGCTGGGCGGCGCGGCCGGCGCGCACGCCGCGGCTGCCAATGCCAGCACGAGCCCTGCCAGAACGCCGATCGACGAACGTCTCATGAGCATTCCCCCGGGGTCTGACGAAGTTTGGACCGCCTGTGATACGATGCGCATGGTAGCTTTGGCCGTGGAACCTGTCAATTGCGTGATGGAGGGGCACATGCCACTGGCGGCAGAGACCGTGCGCACCTTGCTCCTGCACTACCTGGGCGTGGAGTTCGGGCCGGCGGAAATCGAGCGGCTGCGCCCGCTGGTCGAGCGGCACCTGGAGCAGATGCGTGAACTGATGGCCCTCGACCTGGGGACGGAGGATCCCCGCGCCATGCACTACCTCAACGAGCCGAGGCTGCGCCGATGAGCGAGCTAGCCACCCTGACCATCTGCCAGTTGGCGCCGCTCATCCGAGCTCGCGACGTCTCGCCCGTCGAGGTGGTGCGCGAGGCGCTGGCTCGGATAGAACGGCTCGAGCCGCGCCTGCACGCCTTCATCACCCTCTGGCCCGAGCAGGCGCTGGCGGAGGCGCGCGCCGCCGAGGACCAGATCGCGCGCGGAGAGTACCGCGGGCCGCTGCACGGGGTGCCACTGGGCGTCAAAGACAACATCGCGCTCGCCGGATGGCCGACCACCAACGGGTCGAGCCTCATGGCCGAACACGTCACCGACTTCGATGCCGCCGTGGTGGAGCGGCTGCGCGCGGCCGGGGCCGTGATCGTCGGCAAGAACAACATGCACGAGTGGGCGATGGGCGACTCGTGCTCCAACGGCCCCTTCGGGACGGTCCACAACCCCTGGGATACGACGAGAGTGCCCGGAGGGTCGAGCGGCGGCTCGGCGGCGGCCGTCAGCGCCGCGCTGGTCTACGGGTCGGTTGGCACCGACGGCAAAGGATCGATCCGCACCCCGGCCTCCTTCTGCGGGGTCGTGGGCTTCAAGCCCACGTTTGGCCTGGTGAGCCGGTTTGGCGAGCTGCCTCCGACCAGCGCGATCACCGACCACCTGGGACCCATCGCCCGGGACGTGGCCGACGCCGCCGTGCTGCTCGACGCGCTCGCCGGCTACGATCCCAGGGACCCCACGGCGATGCCTTCGACGCGCAAGGACTACCGCCGCGAGCTCGAGCGCGGTGTGGTAGGATTGCGCGTGGGCGTGCCCCAGAACTTCTTCTTCGAGCGAGCCTCGCAGGAAGTGCGGGAGGTGGTGACGCGGGCCATCGGGACGCTGGGATCGCTGGGAGCGCAGCTCCGCGAGGTGCGCATCCCCTCGCTCCAGCATATGCACCTCGTCGAGCCCGCGACCTGGAACGAGAGCCGGATCTACCTGCTGCCGCTGGTGCGCCGTGGCCCCACAGCCTTCACCGACCAGTCGATCTGGGAGCGGCTGGTGCTGGCGCAGCTCACCAGTGGGATCGAGTTGATGCAGGCAGCGCGGTTGCGCAACCTGATCCGCCAGGAGTTCCTGGCCGCGCTGGCGGAGGTCGACGTGCTGGCCATGCCGACCAACACCTCCGTGGCCTACCCGATTGCCGAGCGGGGAGCCCTGGCTGGCGGTATGCCCAGGAGCCATCCGGCCAACGCGACTCAGTTGACGTTCCCATTCAACGTCACCGGCCTGCCGGCGCTCTCGGTGCCCTGCGGCTTCACCCAGGAGGGGTTGCCCGTGGGCCTCATGCTGGCCGGGCGACACTGGGAGGACGAAGTGGTGCTGCGCGCCGCCTACGCCTACGAGCAGGCCGCCACGGGCGGCTACGCCGTTCCGCCCATCACGGAGTGCTGAGTGCTGAGTGCTGAGTGCTGAGTCCTGAGTGAGGGACATCGACTCAGGACTCAGCACTCAGGACTCAGCACTCAGCACTCAGCACTCAGCACTCAGCACTGAGAGAGGTCCGTGCCGACCGACGATCGCTAGGTTTCGACCGCCTGCTCCATGTGTTACAGTGCGTGCGCGCTGAAGGTGCATGTCGTCGACGGGGTGGTGGTCAAGATCGAGGGCAACCCGGAGTCGTGTACCAACCGGGGGCGGTTGTGTCCACGGGGCTTGAGCGGGATCATGACCCTCTACGATCCGGCCCGGGTGAACGTGCCGCTCAAGCGGACCAACCCGGAGAAGGGCATCGGG
>JACQUR010000517.1 GCA_016210245.1 Chloroflexota bacterium | reverse complement strand
GAGCGTATCCGAGACATGAACCCTGTCTTCAGGCCAGGATAGAGGCGCGTGCTGCCAACGCCCGCTCACCCATCGGTCGCGTCCTCCGGGTGGAGGCCTCCCTTCTTCTATGGTTGGCTCATCGTCGGGATGGTCATGGTTTCGACCTTCCTCGGCGCAGGGCTGGATAACGCCACTATGGGCGTGGTCATCAAGCCCTTGAGCGAAGAACGGGGCTGGAGCCGCACGCTGGCGAGCGGAGCGATCGCGGCCGGGTCGATCGCCGGTGGCCTCCTGGCCCCCCTCCTGGGCCGTCTGGGCGATCGCGTGGGGCCCCGCTTGCTCCTGCCAGCAGGCGCGGCTACCGTGGGCACGTTACTGCTCGTCCTCAGCCTCATGAGCGAGCCCTGGCAATTCTTTGGGACCTACGTGCCGGCCCGGGCGCTCGCGCAGACGCTCCTCTATGGCGTGGTGCCGCTGACCATGGTGACCAATTGGTTCTACCTGAAGCGTCCCAGGGCGTTGGGCTTCGCCACTATGGCCCAGCCCCTCGGCGCGTCGGCCCTGGCCCTGGCCTACCAGCTCTTGATCTCCCACTTTGGATGGCGCGCTACCTTCCTGACCCTGGGGGTGCTCGTCTGGGTGCTTGTGGTCGTCCCAGGGGCGCTGCTCCTCCGTCGCCAGCCAGAGGATCTCGGCCTGGCTCCCGATGGGGCGTCGTCCCTTCCCGCCGGCAGCCGCCGATCCGACGGCCGGGAGGGCCAGCGATGGGCTGCCACGGAGCACCATTGGACGCTGCGCGAGGCCGTATGCACTCGTGCTCTCTGGCTGGTGATGGTCAGCACTACTCTGGGGGTCGCCGCCACGGGCGGCATCGCGGTGCATCTGGTGGCCTACTACACCGACCTGGGCATCGATCCCCTCCTGGCGGCCGGGGCACTCAGCCTCTTTGCCTTCTCGGGCGCAGCCGCCAACGTGCTGTGGGGGTTCCTGGCAGAGCGGGTGCCCGCGCGGCACCTGTATGTGGCCGCCATGGTGCTCGCCGCGGCCGTGGTAGTGCTGTTGCTCCAGGTGCGCACGCCCCTGCTTGCCGGCGCGGTTGCGGTGCTCCTGGGCCTCTCCGCCCGGGGCCAGCAAGCGCTGCTGCAGATCTTGCTGAGCCACTACTTCGGGCGACACTCCTTCGGGGCCATCAGCGGCTTCATCGAGCCTCCCTGGAGGGCTGGCCACGGCCTGGGTCCCCTCCTCGCCGGCGCGGCGTTCGATCTCAGCGGTAGCTACCAGGGGGTCTTTCGCCTCTTCGTGGGCGCCTACCTGCTCTCGGCCTTCCTCCTGCTGGTGATGCGCCGACCGCAGGCCAAAGATACGAACCCAAGTGCGCTGTCCCCGAACTCCTCGCGTTCGGGTGCGTGAAAACCCCTACTGCGTGCCTTCAGGACGCCTTGACAGTAACCCTGTTTACTTGTATAGTACAACTATAAGATCATGCAAGTGACGGGGAGGCTTTGGGCGGTGGCCAGAGACGGAGACGCAGCCTTTGCGGCCCACGTGCAGCGGCTGTTGTACCAGCTCGTGCGGGCGTACGAGCGCTGTGACCAGCAATGCCTGGCCCAGCTTGGCGTGACGGCTGCCCAGGCCTACACCCTGCTCGCCCTGCCCGAGGCCACACCGGCCACCATGAACGAGCTGAGCCAGGCCATGGGCCTGGCCAACAGCACCATGACCCGCATGGTGGACCACCTGGTCAAGAAGGACCTGGTCGGCCGCCGGCCTGACGACGAGGACCGGCGCGTGGTGCGGGTGGCGCTCACAGCCCGTGGGCAAGAGCTGCGGCGTGCGCTGGAGGAGGCGCAGCAGGAGCTGGTAGGCCAGGTGCTGGAGGACATCGAGCCGCGGCAGCGCTCGGGCATCCTGTCCGCCCTGGAGAAGGTGACCCAGGCGATGAAGAAGGCCGTGAGCGTGTGCTGCGGCAACTGAGGCGTGGAAGAGGAGAACGGGAGATGTCCCAGGTCGAGAGCAGTGGGATGATCGAGGCGCCCGTCACCACTGGGGCGATTCGGCGCACCTACGATCTGTGGAGTTGGTTCTACGGCAGCGTCGTCGCCCCACTCGAAAGCAGGGCCAGGCGGCGGGGTCTGGAGTTCGCGGCGATCCGGCCGGGCGATCGCGTGCTCGAAGTGGCGGTTGGCCCGGGGGCAACGCTGCCCGACATCTTGAGGCGTGTGGGGGCAACCGATGTCGTCTATGGCGTCGATCTGTCCTCCAGAATGCTGGCGCGGGCGCGACAGCGTGTGGCTCGGGCCGGCTTTGCGAACGTCGACCTGCGTCTCGCCGACGCCCGTTCGCTTCCCTTCAGTGACGCCACCTTTGACGTGCTCTTTAACAGCTACATGTTCGACCTGCTGCCGCTGGGCGACATGCCCGTGGTGCTGGGGGAGTTCCGACGCGTGCTCAAGGATGGCGGCCGTCTCGTGCTCGTGAACATGAGCAAGGACCACGGGATCACCCTGTACGAGCGACTCTACCTGGCCACGCCCGCCGTTCTGGTCCCCTACCTCTTCGGCGGTTGCCGGCCGGTGCTGATGGCGGACCAGGTGCAGGCAGCCGGCTTCAGGGACGTACACCGCGAGTTCGTCGCTGGCGCCCTCTCCTCGGAGGTCGTAGTGGCGAGAAGGTGAGCGCTCGGTTTACACTGCCGCGGCGCTTGGGCAGGATCGTACGTCAGAGCCGCGACCGCGGGGGCACGGACAGCCAGGGAGGCGAGCGCAGGATGAACACAGACAGACCCATGGCTGGCAAGATCTGCATGGTGACAGGCGCAACGTCGGGCATGGGCCAGGTGACGGCCAGGGCGTTGGCGCAGCAGGGTGCTACGGTCGTTGTGGTCGGGCGCAGCCCGGAGAAGGGCACGACCGTTGTCGACGAGATCAAGCGCGATACTGGCAACATCTCGGTCGAGTTCATGCTGGCCGACCTGTCGTCGCAGCAGGCGATTCGCCAACTGGCGCAACAGTTTCTGGGCCGATATCAGCGCCTGCACGTCCTGGTCAACAACGCTGGAGCCCTCTTCTTGAGGCGCCAGGAGAGCGCGGAGGGCATCGAGATGACCTTCGCCCTCAATCACCTGGGCTACTTTCTGCTGACCCACGTGCTGCTCGATACGCTGAGGGCCAGCGCGCCATCCCGCATCATCAACGTCTCGTCCTACGGCCACAAACAGGGGCGCATGCGCTTCGACGACCTGCAGGGCAAGCAGAGATACCGTGGGATTGAGGCCTACCGGCAATCCAAGCTGGCGAACGTGCTCTTCACCTACGAACTGGCGCGCAGACTGGACGGTAGTGGCGTCACCGCCAACGCGGTCAACCCTGGCCTCGTGGCGACCAGTTTCGGGCTCAACAACATCCCCTTCAGGAACGCCTGGGTCATGAACGCGCTGAGGCGGTTGTATGGTCTGGTGGCGATCAGCGCGGAACAGGGTGCGGAGACAGCCATCTACCTGGCAAGCTCGGCGGAGGTGGAAGGTGTGACGGGGAGGTACTTCCAGAAGCTCCAGTCGGTTCCATCGTCCGGGGAGTCCTATGACGTGGAGGCTGCCGCTCGACTGTGGCAGGTGAGCGCGGAGATGACCGGACTGAAGGGGTGTTCCGACTGCGAGAGGGGTTGACCAACGAGGCAGCAGCCTGGACAGGGACGCTGGTGATGGCCGTGCTGTTCCACGTGCTGTAGAGGGTAGCCACCACTAGGCCGGACCATCACCCCACCCCTGCTGCACCGCCATCACCGCCGCCTCGGTCCGGGTGCGCACGCCCAGCTTGGCGTAGATGCTGGCCAGGTGGTTCTCCACCGTCCGCACGCTCAGGAACAGGCGCTGGGCGACCTCCTTGTTGCCCAGGCCCTGGCAGACCAGCCCCAGCACCTCGCGCTCGCGCTGCGTCAGGCTCTCGCGCGGGCTGGCGGCCGGACGCGGGTCCCTGGCCAGACTGGTGATGAGCGCCCGCGCCAGGTCGGGGTCGAGGGTCACTTCGCCCCGGGCCGCCTGGCGCAGGGCCACTGCCAGCTTCTCGGCCGTGAGGTGGGCCGGCAGGCAGCCAATGGCGCCAGCTTGCAGGACGGCCAGCGTGTCGTGGGGACTCCAGGTCAGCGAGAGACAGAGCACCCTGAAACCTGAGGTCCGGCGGCCGAGCGCGGCCAGTTGTTCGAGGTCGCCAGGCTGGGCGCAGGCCAGCAGCACCAGGTCGGGTGGACGCTCGCACAGCGAGGGCAGCACGGCGGCAAGGTCCTGGGTCGATCCGGTCGGCTCGATGCCCGGCAGCGTACACAGCAGCGCACAGAGCGCCTCATTGAGCAGGGAATGGGGGCCGGCCACGAACACCCGAATGGGAAGTGTGCGTTGCCCAGTCGGTTTGTCGATCACGCTTCGTTCCCGGAGGAAGGCACAGCCCGCCCTACTTGCTGGCGCCTCCTATGGCGGGCGCCACGTGCCCCCTCTACTCCACCACCAGCTTCCCCCGCAACATACCCATCTGGCAAGCAAACTCATACTCGCCCGGCCGCTCGGGCAGGAACTCCACGGCCACCGTCTCGCCTTCCGGCAGCTTCGCGCTCTTGCCGAAGTCGCTCAGCACGACCATCTCCGAGCAGGCCGCCGTCTCCTCGCGGCGGAAGTTCAGCCGCACCGGCTTGCCGCGCTGGACCACGATCACGTCCGGCGTGTAGCCGCCCTTCACCAGCACCATCGCCTCCTGGTAGCCGCCGGAGGTGGGCGCGGCTCGCACGCCGCCCTTGCGCGGCCCCCAGAAGAACCAGGCGATGCCGAGGTTGATCGCCAACCCACCCAGGAGCACCAGCACGTCGGCCAGGGTCATGACTCCACCTCCTTCTGGCGTAGTGCTGAGTGCTGAGTGCTGAGTGGAGATCCCGTCTCATGACTCAGGACTCAGGACTCAGCACTCAGCACTCAGCACTCAGCACTCAGCACTCAGCACTCAGGACTACGCCTGCTTCCACCCCCGCAGGCGATTGGCGTTGGTGACCACCGTGATGGAGCTGGCCGCCATCGCGGCGGCGGCGATGATCGGGCTCAGCAAGAGCCCGAAGAAGGGATAGAGCAGCCCCATCGCCACGGGAATGCCCAGCGCGTTGTAGATGAACGCGCCGAACAGGTTCTGGCGCACGTTGCGCATCGTCGCCTGCGAGATCTCGATCGCCGTGGCCACCCCCCGCAGGCTGCCGCTGATGAGGGTGACGTCCCCGGCCTCGATCGCCACGTCGGTGCCGGTGCCGATAGCGAAGCCAATGTCCGCCTGGGCCAGGGCAGGGGCGTCGTTGATCCCGTCGCCCACCATGCCCACCGTCTTGCCTTCCAGTTGAAGCTTCTGGACCTCGTGGGCCTTGTCCTGGGGCAGCACCTCGGCCAGCACCCGGTCCACCCCCACCTGCCGCCCGATGGCCTCGGCCGTGCGGCGGTGGTCGCCGGTTAGCATGGCCACCTCCAGCCCCGACCGCTTGAGCGCGGCGATGGCCGCCACCGAGTCGTCCTTGACCGTGTCGGCGACGGCCACCAGGCCCGCCGCCGCGCCGTCGAGGGCTACGTACATGGCCGTCTTGCCGTCGTCGGCCAGGCGCTGGGCCTCGGCCTCCAGGCGGCCGAGGGCCATGCCTCGCTCAGCCATGAGCCTGGCGTTGCCCAGCAGCACCCGTCGCCCCTCCACCTCCGCTTCGACCCCGTGGCCCGGGATGGCCCTGAAGTTGGCCGCCTCGGCCAGGGCCAGCCCGCGCGCCCGCGCGCCTGCGACGATCGCCCCGGCCAGCGGGTGCTCCGAATTGCGCTCGACCGCGGCTGCCAGCCGCAGCACCTCGTCCTCCTCGAACCCCGTCTCCGCCACCACGTGGGTCAGCTCCGGCTTGCCCCGGGTGATGGTGCCGGTCTTGTCCAGGACGATGGCGTCCAGCCGCTGGGCGGTCTGGAGCGCGTCGCCCGAGCGGATCAGGATGCCCTGCTCGGCGCCCTTGCCAATGCCGACCGTCAGGCTGGTGGGCGTGGCCAGCCCGAGCGCGCACGGGCAGGCGATGATGAGCGTGGTGGTGAACACGACCAGGGCATAGACGTGGGCCGGCTCCGGGCCGAAGACGTCCCAGACCGCCGCCGCGGAGACCGCCAGCATCATCACGCTGGGCACGAAGTACTGGGTCACCCGGTCCACCACCCGCTGAATCGGCGCCTTGGAGCCCTGGGCGTCCTGGACCAGGCGAATGATCTGGGCCAGGGCCGTGTCCTTGCCCACCCTGGTCGCCCGGAAGCGAAAGCTGCCGGTCTGGTTCAGGGTAGCTCCGATCACCTCGTCGCCCGGACGCTTCTCGACCGGGATGGACTCGCCGGTGACCATGCTCTCATCGACCGCCGAGCTGCCCTGCAGCACCACCCCGTCGACCGGAATCTTCTCGCCCGGGCGCACCACCACCGTGTCGCCGACCAGCACCTCCTCGACCGGGAGGTCCAGCTCGGCGCCCTCCCGCGCCACCCGCGCGGTCCGGGCCTGGAGCCCGATCAGCTTCTTCATCGCCTCGCTGGTGCGCCCCTTGGCCCTGAGCTCCAGGGCCAGGCCCAGCACCACCAGCGCGACCACCACCGAGGTCACGTCGTAGAAGACCTCGGCCAGGTCCGGGGAGGGGAAGACCCCCGGCACCAGGACGGCCACCCCGGAGTAGAGCCAGGCGGCCGAGATGCCGAGGGCGATCAAGGTATGCATGTTGGCCTGGCGGTGCTGGAGCGCGGCCCACGCGCCGCGGTAGAACTGGCTCCCAGACCAGACCAGCACGGGCACGGTCAGCACGCCCAGCAGCCCCCAGGCCAGGCGCAGCCGCTCGCTGCCGCGGGGCAGCAGGTCGCCCAGCCCGAACAGCCCGGGGTAGGAGAGGATGACCACCGGCACCGAGACCAGGGCCGCGAACCAGAACTTCTGCAGCAGCGTGGCCTCCTCGCGCTGCCGGTCCTGCGCCTCGCGCTCGAGCGCCGACTCGGCCGCCGCGGGCGCCTGGCGGACCTGGTAGCCGGCGGCCTCGATGGCCCGGCCCAGGGCGGGGGTGTCGACCAGGCCCGGCAGGTACTCCACCCGCGCCTGCTCGGTCGCCAGGTTGACGCTGGCCGAGAGCACGCCCGGGCTCTGCTGGAGCGCCTGCTCGATGGTGGCCACGCAGGAGCCACAGTACATCCCGCGGATGCCAAGCTGCGTGGTCGCGGTGCCCACCGTGTAGCCCGCCGCGCGGGCGCGCCCGACGAGGGCCTGCAGCGTCGCCACGGCCGGGTCGTACTCGACCCGCGCCAGCTTCGTCCCGGGGTTGACCGTGGCCGCTCGCACCCCGGGCAGCGTGCGGAGCTGCTCCGCCAGGTGGTCGGCCCCGCGACGACCGTCGAGGTCGGCCACGGGCAGCTCGATCCAGCGCGGTCCGCCCGTATCCGCCACGCCGGTCGTGGCCGAGGCGGCGTGCTGGCGGTCGAACTGCTGGACGCAGCGCTCGGAGCAGAAGTAGTAGGTAGCCCCAGCCTCGGAGCGGGTGGCGACCGCGTCAGCCGGGCTGAGCTCCATCCCGCAGACCGGGTCGCGCACGCTCGTGGGCGGCGTCTGGGCGGGCGTGGCCACGCGGCCCTCCTTTCCGGGCCTGCCGGCCCGAGTGTTTCCTGCTGTAGCATAGCACCCTGCGGTGAAGCGGGCCTGAGCCATACCTGAGAGGAGACTGAGGGGTGCGTGCAACCGTCGGGCTGAGGCCCGTGAGGCGGATTTGAGATTTGAGATTTGAGAGTGCAGATTTGAGATTTGCAGACTGCAAATCTCAAATCTGCACTCTCAAATCTCAAATCCGGTCATGGCTTGGCCTCGCTGCCGCGGGTGAAGGCGAGCAGGCTGAGGGTGATGAGCAGCAGCGCCAGGGCGCTCAGGCCCAGCGACCAGTGGATGCCGATGATGCTGCCCAGCACACCCACCGTCACCCCGCTGCCCACGCGCAGGCCCTGCTGAGACATGCTGAACACGCCGACCACCTGCCCGCGCACGGGCGCGGGCGCGCGGAGCTGGACCAGGGTCTGGGCCATGGCGCCGAAGGCCAGGTTGCAAGCCCCGGCCACGAACAGCAGGGCGAAGGCCAGCAGGGAGCTGCGGGCCACGGCAAAGCCGCCAATGGCCACACACCACAGGATGGCGCACAGAATGGCCGTGCGCACCCGCGCCCGCAGGAGGTTCCCGCCCTCCAGCAGCAGGCCGCCGACCACCGCGCCGGCGGCGTTGGCCGTCAGCAGCACGCTGTAGAGCAGGCCGGTCGTGTCCCCGCCCAGGTCCTGGACGAACTCCGGCATCTGGGCCTGATAGGCATTGCCGACCAGCAGGGAGCCGAAGCCGGCCAGCGCCACCATGGCCACGATGGTCCGGTCCCCGGACACCTCGCGCAGCACCCGCGGCGCCTCCCACAGGCTCATCGGCGGCCTGGGCGCCACGCGCGCGCCCTGGCGGTGGTGCCCGGTGTAGGGCACCGTGAGCAGCCAGAGGGTCAGCGGCAGGTACAGCAGCGCGTTCACCAGCAGGCCGACCGCCGGCCCGAGCAGCCACATCAGGCCGCCGCCCACGGCCGGGCCGAGCAGGATGCCCAACTG
>JACQUR010000516.1 GCA_016210245.1 Chloroflexota bacterium | reverse complement strand
GCCCTGAGGGGCGGGCCTCAAGCCGCCAGGCAGGCTTACCGCACGCGCAATCGTTGCCGCAGCCCCCACCCCCGCCGCCCTGGAGGGCGGGCCTCAAACCGCCAGGCCCCGAGGCCCGCCCATCAGGGCGGCGGGTGGTCCTAGGCCCGCCCTTCAGGGCGGCGGGTGGTCCTGGCAATGGACGAGTCACAGACCACAAGTCGGCGAGTCTGCACAGCTCCAGACCGAGCCTCCTACTTCACCCAGATCTGGCTGGCGAAGACGCGCCCGCTCGGGTGCGGGTGGTGCTCGATCTGTTTGGCGACGCCGGTGATGAAGTTTTGCCGCCACAGAAAGTGCGCCGGCGCGTCCTCAGTGATCAGGCTCATCAGCTCCTGGAGCAGCTTCTTGCGCTCCACGGGATCGAAGCTGGCGCGCTCCTGCTTGAACAGGGCGTCGACTCGCGGGTTGGTGTAGCCGATGCGGGGCGTGACGCCCGTCTCGAAGTAGTCGGCGAGCGGCCGGCCTGGCTCCTGCACCCCGCCCCGGCCCATGTAGTAGAACGGCACCTTGCCCTTCTGCACGTTCTCCCACAGCGTTGCCCACTCCGGCGTCAGCAGCTTCGTCCGGATGCCCACCGCCGTCAGCATCTGGGCCATCGCCTCGGACACCTCTTTGTCCTGGACGTACCGCCGCACCGGCGTGGACAGCTCCACGTCGACGCCATTGGGATAGCCGGCCTGGGCCAGGAGCTGCTTCGCCCTGGCAGGGTCGTAGGTGTACCTGGGTTGCAGCTCCGGGCTATAGCCGTACATGTCGGGGCCAATCGGTCCATCCAGCCGTGCCGCCTGACCTCCTAACACGTTCTTCACGATCGCGTCGCGGTCGATGGCATAGGCCACAGCCTGCCGCACCAGCTTGTTATCCCAGGGTGGGGTTCGAGGGCTCATCGCCAGGAACATGATCTCGTTGGAAGGGGTGGAGAGGATCTTCGTGCCGGGGTTGCTCGCCACGCGCTCGACCAGGTGGGATGGGATGAGTTGGGCGAACTGGATCTCGTTGTTCAGCAAGGCCGTCACCCGCACCTCGGCCTCCGGCAGCACGCGGAAGACCACTTCGTCGGGTCGGCCGGTGAGGTCGCCCCACCAGTTCGGGTTCCTGGTGATGGTCATGTACTGGTTGGGCACCAGCTCCTTGAACAGGTAGGGGCCGGTGCCGACCGGCTTCTCGTTCCAGATGTTGTCGCCGTACCTGGCGAACTGGGCCTTGCTGGTGACGACGAACTTGCCGTCCAGGAACTCCAGGAGCGACGACGTGGGCGCCTTGGTGATGATCTTCACGGTGGAGTCGTCGGCCGCCTCGAGCCGGTCGATCGGGACGACGTTCTGCTGCTGGCGGCTGCCCGGGTCGTTCTTGATCCGGTCGAACGTGTGTACCACGTCCGCGGCGGTGAAGGGCGAGCCATCGGTCCACTTGACGTTCTTGCGCAGGTTGAAGATCCAGGTGGTGGGGTTCTCGACCTTCCAGCTCTCCGCCAACGAGCCCACGTACTCGCCCTTCTCATAGTCGTAGTTCAGCAGGCACCCGTACACTTCGCACCAGATGGCATAGAGCAGGGCGACGCTGTGGGCGTAGGGATTCCTCGACTCGATCGCCTCGGTCTGGCCGACGACGACCCGGGTCGAGGCGGACGGCTTGGGAGCCGGTGCCTTCGCCGCGGGCTCCGCGCTGGTCTGCGCCCCGGGGGGCGGCGCGGACGGCTGGCAGGCGACGAGCAACAGGCCGAGCACGGCTAGAAGGCTTGCGAATCGAGAGCGAACAGACATGGCGTCCCTCCCTCGCGCGTTATGTGCCCGGAGCGGCGCTGCTGGCCGCTCCATCTCTCCCTGCACGACTGCTGGCCGGGGGTGCGAACGGAGCTGGCTCCCAGGGTGCCTGGCTGCACTGTTGCCAGTATAGCGGGTGTGGCGCTGGCGTCAAGGGGCCGGGGCGCAGTTTCCTGGCGAGTCGGCTGCTCAGGGAGCAGTGCGGAGCCAGGCGGCCACCTCCGATTTTAGATTTTAGATTTTAGATTTTGGATTGGGATGCGGCGCCCGACCCCAATCCAAAATCCAAAACCTAAAATCTAAAATCCGCTACGCCTCGTCCTACCCGCTCAGTTGCTCCGCCAGCAGTTCCGCGAGGCGGGGCGGCTGCCAGCCGGGGGGCTTGAGTTGCTTGCCGTCGGGGCGTTTCGGGCCGCCTTGCTTGGCCATGTTGGAACGGTGTACCTCGGCAAAGCAGGGCTCCAGGTCCACCCCCAGGCACACCGCCGCCCCGTAGGTCACGTAGAGCAGGTCGCACAGCGCGTCGACCACGCCCGGCAGATCCTCGGCCTCCACCGCCTGGGCGAACTCCCGCGCCTCCTCCTCGATCAAGCGCACCCGCAGTTCGCCCGGGAAGCCCTCCAGCGTGGGCCGCTCCGACGCCCCCAGTGCGAACGCCTGATGGAACTCGCGCACCATGGCCTGGAAGGAATCCACCTCCAACCTCCAACCTACTTCACGCGCACCAGCCACCCGGTCACCAGCCCCAGCGCCGACATCCCCGCCAGGGTGAGGGAGACAACCAGCCAGTCGTCGCCGCCCTGGAGGACGAGGGCCAGGAGGGCGGGGCCGGCCACCATGCCGGCGTTGCGCCCGATGGCGACGATGCCCACCGACGGGCCGGTCTCGCCGGGCTCGCGCGCTACCTCGGGCGCGGCTGCGTTGATGGTGGTGGAGACGAATCCTGCCAGCACGCCGGCGACCAGCATGGGCGGGATGATCCAGGCCGGGTCTACCAGGAAGGGCAGGGCCCAGCCGGGGACCAGCAGCAGGAAGGCTACACTGTAGACCATGCGGCGCGACGCCACCCGGTCGAGTAGCCAGCCCGTGGCCAGCGTGGCCGGGATGGTGATCACCACGTTGAGGCTGGTCACCTGGGCAGCGGCCGCCAGGTCGAAGCCGGCCTGGCGCACCAGGTAGTAGGGCGCCCAGGTGGTGAAGCCGATGCGGGAAACCTGGAAGCACGAGAAGGACAGGGCCAGCAGCCAGGCGCTGGGGTTGAGCATCCCGTGATGCCAGGGCCGGCTCGCGCCCACGTGCCGCTGCTCCCTCTGCTCCCGCCCCTGCGGCAGGTCGACCAGCAGGGCATAGCCGACCAGGCAGACCAGGCCCGCGGCCCCGCCCAGCAGCCACACCGCGCGCCACCCGAACGACTCGTAGATCGGCGGGGCCAGCACCAGCATGGCCGAGGTGCCCACCGGAAACCAGAGGCTGAAGATGCCCACCGGCAAGCCACGCTCCCGGGGCGGGAACCAGGCGGCGATGGTCGCCAGAGCCAGGACCACGGTCATGCCCATCCCGACCCCCTCCACCAGGCGTGTGGCCAGCAGCCACTGCCCGTTGGGCGCCGCCGCGCCCAGCAGCGAGCCCAGGGCAGTACAGCCGACGGAGAAGATGCCCGTGCGCCGGGGCCCGAAGCGGCGGAACAGCACCCCGGCCGGCAGAGCCAGGACCATGCCGGTGACGGAGAAGACCGACATCAGCAGCCCGGCTTCCACGTGCGAGAGGTGCAGCTCGTCGATCAGGACGGGGATGAGGGGCGGGACCTTGTACTGGTTGAAGGGGGCGGTGGTGGCGGCCAGGACGACCACGGTGAAGACCACCCAGGCGCGCCGCCGATCGGCGGGCGCCGCTGCCACCGCCGCGGACGCGTCTCGTGTTGCCATGCCGGCCGGTATAGTACCGGCCAGGCAGGGTGGCTGTCGATGCGGCCGCGCTCACGGGGTGAGGTTCAGAGCGCGCAAGAACGTGACGGGCACCCTGGGGTAGGGCTATTCAGGGGTAGGGCTATTCAGTTGTCCGCACCTGCCGCCCTGAAGGGCGGGCCTGGGCGTTAGGCCCGCCCTTCAGGGCGGCAGGTGACCATCCCGCGACCGCT
>JACQUR010000047.1 GCA_016210245.1 Chloroflexota bacterium | reverse complement strand
GGGTACTCGCGCATGTAGCCGTAGCCACCGTGGAGCTGGATCGCTTTGGTGGCCACCCACATCGCTGTCTCGGAGGCGTACAGCTTGGCCATCGACGCGGCCTGCCCGTACGGCTGCTCCGCGTCCTTGAGCGCCGCCGCTCGGTAGGTCAGCAGCCGGGCGGCCTCGATCCGGGTGGCCATGTCGGCCAGGGTCCACTGGATGCCCTGGAAGTCCGCCACCCGTTGGCCGAACGCTCGCCGCTCGCGCACGAAGTCGCGGGCCAGCTCGAACGCGCCCTGGGCAATCCCGACCGCCTGGGCAGCAATGCCGATGCGGCCGCAGTCCAGGGTGGACATGGCGATGCGGAAGCCCTGGCCCTCGTCGCCCAAGCGATTGGCGGCCGGCACTCGGCACTGCTCGAAGAACACCTGGGTGGTGGTGGAGGCCCGAATGCCCAGCTTGTGCTCCGGCGGGCCGGGCCGCAGCCCCGGCGTGTCGGCCTCGACCAGGAAGGCGCTCACGCCGCGGCTCTCCTGCTGGGGATCGGTGGCGGCGAACACCAGGTACAGGCCGGCCACGCCGCCGTTGGTGATGAAGTTCTTGGTCCCGTCGAGCACGTAGCCCTCGCCCGCGCGCACCGCGCGGGTGGCCATGTGGGCGGCGTCCGAGCCGGAGGTAGGCTCGGACAGGCAGAAGGCGCCGATGTACCGGGCGCTGGCCAGGGCCGGCAGATGGCGTCGCTTCTGCTCCTCGGAGCCGTAGTACACAATCGGCTCGCACACCAGGGACACGTTGACGCTCATGATGACCGAGTGGGCCGCGCAGGCGCGCGAGACCTCCTCCATCGCCAGCGCGTACTCCAGCGCCCCCAGGCCGGCCCCGCCGTACTGGTCCGGCACGGTGATGCCCATCAGCCCCAGTTCGGCCATCCTGGCCACGTTCTCGGCCGGGTACCGCTCCTCCTGGTCATAGCGCTGAGCCACCGGGCGGATCTCCCGCTCCGCAAACTCCCGCACCGTCCGCCGGAACAGCTCCTGGTCTTCCGTCAGCGCGAACACGCCGCCACCTCTCCACGAATGATGAATGATGAATGGTGAATGATGAATTCACCATTCATCATTCATCATTCATCATTCCACCTCGAAGCTCATCGCTACCGCGCCGCCGCCGCCGTGGCACAGCGCGGCCAGGCCGCGCTTGAGGCCGCGCTCGTGCAGGGCGTGGATGAGCGTGACCACCAGCCGCGCCCCGGTCGCGCCGATGGGGTGACCCAGGGCGATGGCACCGCCGTTGACGTTCACTCGCTCCCAGTCCCAGCCGAGCACCTTGCCGTTGGCTACGATCTGGGCGGCGAAGGCCTCGTTGACTTCCAGCAGGTCGTAGTCCTCCAGGCGAGTACCGGTCCGCTCCAGCAAGCGCCGTACCGCCAGGGACGGCGCGTCGAACAGCCACCGCGGCTGCACCGCCGCGGTGGCGTAGCCGGTGATCTTCGCCAGCGGGGCCAGCCCCTGGCGGCGCACCGCCTCGGCGCTGGCCAGCACCAGCGCCGCGGCGCCGTCGGTGATGCCCGGTGCGTTGCCCGCGGTCACGCAGCCCTGGGCCACGAAGGCGGGCTTGAGCTTGGCCAGCGCCTCCAGCGAGGTGTCCGGCCGGGGCGCCTCGTCGGCCTCGATCACCACGCTCTGGCGGCCGCTGCGCGCCTCCACGGGCACGGTCTCCGCCTTGAAGCGGCCTGTCTGCATCGCGGCCACGGCCTTCTGGTGGCTGCGCAGCGCGCACTCGTCCAGCTCCCGGCGCGAGAGGCCGTACTTCTCGGCGATCGCCTCGGCGGAGTTGCCCATGTGGTGCTGCTCGAAGGCGCACCACAGCCCATCGTAGACGGTGGCGTCGATCAGTTCGGCGTTGCCCAGGCGGAAGCCGGCCCGGCTGCCCCTGAGCAGGTGGGGGCCGGCGCTCATGTTCTCCATGCCGCCCGCCACGGCCACCTCCGTCTCCCCGGCGGCGATCTTGAGGGCGGCCAGGTTGACCGCCTCCAGGCCGGAGGCGCAGACCTTGTTGACCGTGAGCGCCGAGGCGCCCTCCGGGAGGCCCGCGGCCAGGCCCGCCTGGCGCGCCGGCGCCTGCCCGAGCCCCGCCGAGATGACGTTGCCCATCACCACCTCGCCGATGGACTGTGGGTCCACTCCGGCCCGCTCTACCGCGGCGCGGATCGCCACCGCGCCCAGTTGCGGCGCCGGCACTGAAGCCAGCCCCCCCATGAACCGCCCGATCGGCGTCCGCGCCGCCCCGACGATGTGTACCTCTCGCATGTCTGCCATCTCTCACAAGGTGTGAGGCGTGAAGGGTGAGACGTGATGCGTTGCGCATCACGTCTCACCCTTCACGCCTCACGCGGGTAGTCCCATCTGCCTCGCGATCACGGTCCGCTGGATCTCCGAGGTGCCCTCGCCGATGGTCAGGATCCTGGCGTCCCGGTAGAAGCGCGCGATGGGCGACTCCTCGATGTAGCCGTAGCCGCCGAAGATCTGCAGCGCCTCGTCGGCCGCTTTCACCGCTACTTCCGAGGCGAACAGCTTGGCCATCGACGCCTCGAGCGTGTACGGTAGGCTGTGCTCCTTGCGCCAGGCCGCCCGGTAGGCCAGCAGTCGCGCCGCCTCGACCTGGGTGGCCATGTCGGCCAGCTTGAACTGGACCGCCTGGTAGTGGGCGATCGACTGGCCGAAGGCGGTGCGCTGGAGGGCATACTCGCGCGCCAGGTCCAGGCAGCCCTGGGCCAGCCCGACTGACAGGGCGGCCACCCCAACCCGCCCGCCGTCCAGCGTGGCCAGAAACTGGCGCACCCCCGCGCCGCGCGGTCCGAGCAGCGCCTCCTCCGGAACGTGGCACTCGACGAAGCTCAGCTCCCGCGTGTCGGACGCGCGCCAGCCGATCTTGCGGTAGGGGCGCGCCGGCTGGAAGCCCGGCGTGCCCGCGGGCACGATCAACGTGCTGATCTCGCGCTGGCCGCGCTGCTCGCCTGTCAGCGCGGTCACGATGGTGAAGGCCGACAGCCCCGTGCCTGCGTTGGTGATGAATGCCTTGGTGCCGTTGAGCGTCCAGGCGCCATCCGCCAGCCGCGCGGTGGTGCTGATGCCCCGCACGTCGGAGCCGCAGCCGGGCTCGGTCGAGGCGAAAGCGCCCAGCGTCTCCCCGCGCGCCAGCGGTGCCAGCCAGCGCTGCCGCTGCGCCTCGGTGCCGAAGCTGAACACGGGCCAGCCGGCCAGGGAGACGCTGGCCGCGACGGTGATGGCGACCGAGGCATCCACCCGGGCCAGCTCCTCGATCGCGAGGGCCATGGCCAGGTCGCCCGCTCCCAGGCCGCCGCAGGCCTCGGGAAAGGGCAAGCCCATCACGCCCAGCTCACCCAGGCGGCGGATGATGTCCAGGGGGAACTGCTCGGCGCGATCGAACTCCTGGGCGTGGGGCGCGATCTCGGCGAGCGCGAATTCGCGGAGCATCTGCCGCAGCGCCGCCTGCGCCTCGGTCAGCTCAAAGTCCACCAGGCCACCTTACCCCATCGTAGGTTGGCGCCGCGCCTCATCGCGCGGTGCGGCCGGCCGCACCCGGCTCCCAACCACCGCACCGTGGGCAGGATGCGACTACGCCTATCTCTATTCTAGGCACCGCGGGGGGCCTTTACAAGCAGGTCAGCCGTCAGCCGCCGGCCATCAGGCTTCGACCCCGCGGAATGGCGCCAGGCGCTCGGCGTTGCCGTAGGCCAACTGCTCGGCAAGCTCGCCTGGCAGCAGGCCCAGCAGGCGGCGGTAGTACTCGGCCAGCATGCGCACGTACTCGACGCGGTAGTGGGCGGGGGCGAAGAGGTCCAGCCCGATGAGGAAACGCTCGGGGAAGCGCTCCAGCACTGCCTGCCAGGCGGGGTCGAGTTGGCCGTCGGGGCGCAGCAGCACCGTGCCCGGGCCGATCCAGGGGGTGCGGGCCGAGAGGTCCGCGTGCAGGTTGGGGTGGCGCTCCAGCAGTTGGCCCACCAGCCCGGCCGGCCCGTGGCCGGCGTGAGCCCAGACGAAGGTCGTGTCCGGGGCGGCATCCAGGGCGCGCTCCAGCTCCTCCGAGAAGAACCACTCCTGGTGGACGTTGACCGGCGCCCCGTGCCGCCCGGCCACGCGGTAGGCCTCCAGCAGCCTGGGCTCGTCGGCCGGAACGTTGACGGGCGGCGAGCTGGCCCCGCCTCCCTCGGGCCCCAGCCGGAAGGGAGAGTGGCGCAGGATGATCTCGCCCAGGCCGCGCACGAAGCCACCCGCCAGCAGCTCCTCCAACCCCTCCGGATTGAGGTACGAGGAGTCCGGGTGCAGGGTGTTCAGGTATCCTTCTGCCAGGAAGGGCACCACTCGTGCAGGGTGTGCTGCCGAGGCATCGGTGGCCAGGGACCAGGGATAGCCGAACAGCCAGGCGCCGTCTACGCCCGCCGCGTCGTGGATGCGCACCAGGGCGTCGAAGTCGGTGAACTCGTCCCACTCCAGGTGGGTGTGGGCGTCGATCAGGCGGCCATCGTAGCGTGGGGCCTGGGCGCTGGCTCGCCGGGCGAACCCGCCGCTCAGCCCCAGACTGGCGGCCGCCAGCCCGAACCGGGCCACCCAGGCGAGCAGACCCCGGCGCCCCAGGGTTGAAGTCAGAGCTGTTGGTGGGGTGAAGTGCATAGCGCCCTCAGGCTACCGGAAAGGGGGCGGCCCAGTCCAGGGGGCCACG
Source organism: Chloroflexota bacterium (assembly GCA_016210245.1). Taxonomy (GTDB): domain Bacteria; phylum Chloroflexota; class UBA6077; order UBA6077; family JACQUR01; genus JACQUR01. Next base: position 3,154 of record JACQUR010000047.1, on the reverse strand, counting down.
GGTTGGAGGTTGGGTCGGTTGGAGGTTGGGGGTTGGAGGTTGGATCCAACCTCCAACCCACAACCTCCAACCGATACGGCAGAGGAGGCGGACCATGGCACGCCGTTTGGAGATAGTGCTGCGAGGCAGCGAGGTGGAGGACGTGCGGCTGGATGGCGAGTCGCTCTGGCCCACCTGGTTCAAGGTCGAGTTCAAGGAGACCGGGCAGGTGAGCGCCAAGATCAAAGGCGAGCGGCTGTCCACCAACTTCGGCGACGAGATCATCTTCACACACCTCGAGTAAGGGCACCGGACACCCCTGGCGCGGCCGCCGGCTCGGCTTCTATACTTACGCAGGGGGCATGTGCGGAGGCGCGGCCGCGCCCTCACTACTTGTACAGGAGATGAGGTAAGCCTATGGCGCAAACCAAAGGGGTAGAAGCAGAGGGCACCGTGACCGAAGCGTTGCCCAACGCGATGTTCCGGGTGCAGATGGAAGGTGGGCACAGCGTGCTGGCCCACGTGAGCGGCAAGATGCGCAAGAACTTCATCCGCATCCTGCCGGGCGACCGGGTGCGCCTGGAGCTTTCGCCCTACGACCTCGCCCGCGGCCGCATCACCTATCGCTACCGCTAGCCTTCCCCGCCTTGCTGGCACACCACCCGTCCCCCCGGGCGTCGCCATCGCCGTCTCTGGCCGGGCGAGGGCTGGGCCGGCGGCCCCACTGGCGCCCCCTCGCAGCCCATCGGTCTCCCGAAGCGGCTCTGTGTCCGTGGGACGCTCACCCTGGAGCAACGCGTCGCCCTGCGTCAGGGCATGGGCCCGCCAGCAGTTCTACGCCGTCCCCGCGTCTCCGCGTCGGCTTCAGGGTGCGGGGCTGCCGGTGGCTCTACGCGGCGGGCGCTCCCTGGAGGATCAAGCCGTTGCCGTCCGGGTCGTTGAAGGTGGCGAACTTGCCCCAGGGCGCGTCCTGCAGTGGGCCGTCGAACTGCACGCCGCGCGAGGCCAGCTCGTGGTACGTCGCCTCCACGTCGTCCACCGCGAGGACCAGCCCCTTCAGCGAGCCCGGCGGCATGCTTGGGAACCAGGTCACCAGGGTGAGCGAGGTGGCGGTGCCTCTCGGCGCGACCTGGACCCAGCGCATGCCGTCGCCAAACACATTGTCGCCCAGGAGCTCGAAGCCGAGCGTGTCGACGTAGAAGGCTTTCGCCCGATCCTGGTCCGCGACGGGCACGGACACAACCTGTACGCAGGTGATTGCCATAGCTGCTGCTCTCCTTATCGGGGGGATGGGGAGCTATCCGAGCCGCTCGCCACTTACCACTCGCCACTCTTTGAACGCCTCCAGCGTGCGCACCATCTCGCGCACGCTCGGCTTGCCGCTGTTGCGCAGGAACATGGCGTGCTGGCTGCGATGGCACAGCGCCGCCCGCACCTTGGCTTCGAACCAGGCGGTTCCCGCCAGGTCCAGCACCTCGTCGGCCTGGTCGGCCCTGTTGGTCAGGCGGTCTTCGGCGTTCGCGCCCACGTTGGCCATCCAGGTCAGCACCTGCTGCGGCTGCCAGCCGTCCAGGCGCTCCAGGGCGGCCATGGTCGCCTGGTGGGTATAGACGTGTTGCGGGTGGCCATACTCGCCCCCGCTGCCATGAGTCAGCACCACGTCCGGGCGCAGGCGCTCCAGGTGGCGCGCGACGTGGGCGCTGAACTCGTCCAGGCTGGCCTCGATCGCCCGCGCCTCGCCGCCGATCTCCATGTGGGGATCGACGAAGGGGAGGAAGTCCAGCCAGGCGGCGCCCAGCGCGGCCGCTGCGTGCCGCATCTCCTGCTCGCGAAACTCCCCCAGCCGCTCCCTGGGCCCGACCGGCGGCTCGCCCACCTCGCCCCCTTCTCCGCGAGTGGTGAGCAGCAGGTACACTGCGTGGCCCTCAGCGGCTCGTCTGGCCAGGTAGCCGCCAGCGAACAGCGTCTCGTCGTCGGGATGGGCGGAGATGGCAAGATAGCGAGCCATGGGGGATAGGACCTCCTCTCTGGGGTCGGATGAACTCGTAGCCCGAGCGCGGCGGGTAGACGATCCAGCTCTCCTGCTGCGCCTCGACAAACAGGATCAACTCGTGCTCCGACCAGCGCCCGATGGAGTACTTGAGCGTCGTCCGCCCGCCCGACCGTTCCGCCATACCTCAACAGCGCACCACCGCGTATTGTAGCGCATCGGCCCAATCTGCTCCCTTACCGGGAAGCTCTTCACCCGCCATTCGCAGAGCGCTGGAGATCAACGAGTCCTCCCCCTGCCGGCCCGCAGCGCGGACTATCGGCTGAACTGCTGGACGCAGGTGCCCCGCACCAGGTGGCTGTCGGAGTGGAGGTCGTGGTGCAGCGCGTATCCAGCATGGCTTGCAGGGGCTCGCCAACACTGGCGAGCTATGCGAGAATGGCCGTGAAAGGTGGGAAGTTAGAATTCCGGCACGTCGAAGGATGTGGGCACCCACATATCGGTATCGTCCAGGAGGCAGGTATGAGCACGATCACGGACATCGGCGCGCTGATTGCTCGATCGCCTGAGATTCGCGGAGGAAGGCCGCGGGTTGCGGGCACTGGCGTCACGGTGCGACGGATCGTCGGGTGGTACAAGCTAGGGTTGAGCCCCGAGGAGATCGCGGAACGAATCGGACACCTGACGCTGGCACAGGTCTACGCGGCCCTCGCCTACTACCATCTCAATCGGGACGAAATCGAAACGGACCTCGCGGCCGAGGAATCGGAGACGAGGGCGCTCGAGCGCTGGAATCATCCTCGTTCCACAGCAGCGCTACACGATTGGCGAGCAGATGCGCCGAACCCTGAAGCTCATCGCGACGAGATCGGCCGAGTCGATGAGCGACCAGGCGGAATTCCTCAGTGCCTGGGAGCCCGAGTAAGGGGGCCACTGCTGGGCGAACTACTCCCCGGTGGGGCCGGGCAGGCAGTGGTGGCCGGCAGCGCCGCCACCTGGCGCAGCACGCACAGCGCATCCAGGCTGGTGATGCTGCCGTTGCCATTCACGTCCGCGTGCCGATAGGTGAAGCCGCTCGGCAGTGTGCCGCTCTGGCCGTCCGGATTGGCCACCACAACGTCCACCGCCGTGGCCAGAGCCAGGGCGGGGCAGGCGGTGGTCTCTGGCAGGGCCGCCACCGCACGC
>JACQUR010000046.1 GCA_016210245.1 Chloroflexota bacterium | reverse complement strand
CGACGGAGAAGCCGGCCGCTCAGCCGACCGCCAAACCGGCGGCTACCGCGGCCGTGCAGAAGCCGCCCGCCAAGCCAACCGAGGCCCCGGCCGCCAAGCCGGCGTTCGACGAGAAGGCAGTGGCCGACTTCTACAGAGGCAAGAACGTCAAGCTGATCGTCGGCCACGCGGCCGGCGGCGGCTACGATCTCTACTCGCGCTTGATCGCCCGCCACCTGGGCAAGCACATCCCGGGCAGCCCCAACGTGGTGGTGGAGAACATGACCGGGGGCGACGGCGGCATCAGCGCCAACCACCTGTACCGAGTCGCGCCCAAGGACGGGACGGTCATGGGCAACTTCATCGGCGACCTGTTCCTGAAGCGAGTGCTCGGCCAGAAGGGCCTGGAGTTCGAGGTCACAGGCTGGAACCACCTGGGCGCGCCGGCCATCAGCGAGTACGTGTGCATGGTGCATAAGAACTCCGGCTTTGCGAGCATCAAGGAAGCCCTGAATCCTGGCGGGCGCGAGCTCATCCTCGGGGGGTACAGCATCCTCGAATCGGCGGGGCTGATCATCAAGGATGCGCTGGACGCCAACATCAAGATGGTGTCCGGCTACGACGGCACGTCAACGATTCGTCTGGCCGTCGACCGGGGCGAGGTGCATGGCATGTGCGGCAACTCCTGGGAATCACTCGTGACCACCTCGCCCCAGGAGATGCAAGACGGCACCTATCGCGTCATCCTGCAGCTCCTGTCGAAGAAGAAGACCGGCGTGCCTCAGGCCGACGCGCCCCTGGTGTACGACTTTGCCAAGACCGAGGAGGGCAAGGCGCTCATCCGCTTGGGCATCGAGAGCCAGGGCATCTACGGGCGGCCGTACGTGCTCCCGCCTGGCGTGCCGCAGGACCGGGTGCAGGCGGTGCGGCAGGCGTTCCAGGATGCCTTGCGCGATCCGGCCTTGCTGGCCGACGCGGAGAAGAGCCGCCAGTCGATTACCCCCAAGAGCGCCGAGGAGGTCGAGCGCCTGATCAAAGAGGGTACCGACATGTCCGCGTCGGTCAAGGCCCGTCTGAAGGCGATCATCCTGCCCGGGCAGTAGGTCTGCCAGCGGTGGCACAGGCAGCTCGCCTGTGCCACCATGCCTGTGCCACCATGCCTGCGGCACATGGGTCTGCTCGCTCTTTGCGCTTCGGTAGTAGGCGGACATACCGGTCCGCCTGCTGGAACTGGCGGGTGGCGTTCCCCACGCGGAAGTACGCCCCCCACCCGCGCAGCAAGCGGTTCAGTTCGTCCATCAGTGGCCCGATCGGTTCCGGGAGCCCATGTTGGGGTGCGGTGATCGTCTTGATCCGATCCCGCACCGCATCTGACTATCTATGTCTATAGTTGAAGGCCGCCCGCGCAATCCGATATGCTCGGCCTATCTGCCTCGCCGCTCGCCCGCCGACTGTCGGCTGCCAACGTAGGCAATAGGCCTCTCACTCAGGACTCAGCAGGAGGTCCGCCATGGCGAACACGCATACCATTACCGTCACCGTCAACGGGGTGAAGTACACGCGGGAGGTGCAGCCCCGACTGCTGCTGGTGGACTTTCTGCGCAACGAGCTGGGCCTGACCGGCACCCACATCGGCTGCGACACGAGCAACTGCGGCGCCTGCACCGTCCACGTGGACGGGCGCAGCGTGAAGTCGTGTACCATGTTCGCAGTGCAGGCGGACGGGCGCCAGGTGCGCACCGTGGAGGGGCTGGCCCGGGATGGCGCGCTGCACCCGCTGCAGGAGGCCTTCCACGAAGCCCACGCCCTCCAGTGCGGGTACTGCACGCCCGGCATGCTCATGTCCGGGCTGTTCCTGCTGGAGCACAACCCCGCGCCCACCACGGAGGAGATCAAGCGGGCGATCGCCGGCAACCTGTGCCGCTGCACCGGCTACCTCTTCATCGTGGAGGCCATCGACCGCGCGGCGCGGCGGATGCGCGGCGAGGCAGTGCCGGAGCTCGTGGAGCACTAGAGTTCTTTCAGACTCACAACGCCGATGGGGAGACGTGTACCACGGAGACACGGAGACACGGAGTTGTTCAAAAGAAGACTCCGTGTCTCCGTGTCTCCGTGGTACACGTCTCCCCGTATCCAGGTCGCCTTTGGAGGAGACACAACAATGACCGCGGTGGAGATCGAGGCGCTCAAGCAGAACAAGGTGGGGCGGCTGATCGGACACAGCCTGGCGCGTAAGGAGGACCGCGAGCTGTTGCTGGGCGAGGGCACCTTCGTGGGCGACGTGTCCCTGCCCGGCACGCTGTACGCCGCCTTTTACCGCAGTCCGTACGCGCACGCGCGTTTGCGCTCGGTCGACCTGAGTGAGGTGCGCAAGCTGCCCGGGGTGGCGCTCGCCCTGGCCGGTGACGACCTGCCCCGCTACGTGAAGCGGATGTCGCCCTTCCCCTTCCAGAGCCGCGACCCCTTCCGGGGCGGCAACCCGAGCATCAACTTCCACGACCGCTATGGCATGGCCACGGGCAAGGTGCGCTTCGCCGGCGAGCCGGTGGCGCTGGTCGTGGCCGAGGACCGCTACACGGCCGAGGACGCGCTGGAGCTGGTGCGGGCCGAGTACGAGCCGCTGCCCCCGGTGCTGGACGCGGAGGCGGCGGTGCAGCCGGGCGCGCCGCTGCTCTACGAGGACTGGGGCGAGAACGTGGCCCTGCGCTTCCACGTCTCCAACGGCGACGTGGAGCAGGCCTTCAAAGAGGCCGACGTGGTGCTCAAGGAGAAGCTGGAGCACCATCGCTTCACCGGCACACCCATCGAGCCGCGCGGGGTGGTGGCCACGTACGACCGGGGCGCCAACACCCTGACGCTGTGGGACTCCACCCAGATCCCCCACGTGGTGGCGGCGCTGCTGGAGGACAGCTTCCAGGAGCCCAAGCATCTCAAGGCACGGGTCATCGCACCGCGCATCGGCGGCGGCTTCGGCCAGAAGTGGGGCTTCTACCCCGAGGAGCTGGTGGTCTCGCTGGCGGCCATTCTGCTGGAGCGGCCGGTGCGGTGGATCGAGACCCGGCGCGAGCACATGGTGGCCACCAACCACGCCCGCGAGCAGACCCACTACATCGAGATGGCACTCAAGCAGGACGGCACCATCCTGGGGG
>JACQUR010000519.1 GCA_016210245.1 Chloroflexota bacterium | reverse complement strand
TGCTGGCCGAGCAGTTCCGGGGCACTCAGCCGAACGTGGCCGAGGAGAACATCCAGGCGCGCATCCGCGGCACCATCCTGATGGCGCTCTCCAACAAGTTTGGCTGGCTGGTGCTGACCACGGGCAACAAGAGCGAGATGGCGACCGGTTACGCCACCCTGTACGGCGACATGGCCGGTGGATTCGCGGTCATCAAGGACGTGCCCAAGACGCTGGTCTACGAGGTGGCGCGCTACCGCAACACCCTCGGCCCGCGCCCGCCCGTTCCGCAGAGCGTCCTGGAAAAGCCGCCCTCGGCCGAGCTGCGCCCCGATCAGCGCGACCAGGATAGTCTCCCGCCCTACGAGGTGCTCGACCCGATCCTGCGCGCCTACGTGGAGGAGGACCGGAGCTACCAGGAGATCGTGGCCCTGGGCTTCGACCCGGCCACGGTGCAGCGGGTGATCCGCATGGTGGACCTGTCCGAGTACAAGCGCCGCCAGGCGCCCCCCGGGGTGAAGATCACCCCCCGCGCCTTCGGCCGCGACCGCCGCCTGCCGATCACCAACCGCTACCGGAGTGGTTAGTGGCCAGTCGGAAGTTCGCCGTCGAAAGGGGGCGCTGGCGCCCCCTTTCGACGGCGAACTTCCGACTGGGGAGCTGGTTTAGCCGAGGCCGAAGCGGCGGAAGGCATCCAGGTCCGGGGGGCAGGGGCCGCCGACGCTGATGTAGTCGTCGGGGCCGAGCGACCTGACCGCGTGAGGAGTGCCCGGATCGATGAAGATCAGGCAGTCGCGGCCGAAGGGCTGCTCTCGCCCCGTGCTACCGTCCTCGACCACGCAGGTGCCGCTCAGGCAGTAGAAGATGTCCTCCGAGACGGGATGGACGTGGGGCACATTCTCCTGGCCGGGGCGCATGGCCACGCGGTTCATGGAGCGCAGCCGGGCGCCCATGCCCGGCCAGATGGGAAAGCGGGCGTAGCCGCCCGGCATGGGCGGGCGGATGAGGGGGATCTCGACCCCACCCGCGAGGTCCAGGACGCTCAGCTCGCCCTCGGCCGGGGCGCTCGTAGCGGCAGCGGAGGGCTGGTCGAACGCATTGGGCACCGGCGGACAGGGGCCGCCCACCAGCACCAGCAGCTCGACGCCCGTGGCCTGAAGGCGATGGGGCAGGCCGGCCGGCGCGTGGACGAACTTGCCCGGGCCGAAACGCTGGGCCCGGTCGCGCTGGAGGTCCACCACGGTGCCGTGGCCCTCGATGACGTAGTAGCTGTCCTCGGCCGCCGGGTACCACAGGTCGAGCGGCTGAGCCCTCGGCTGGAGGGTCAGGTAGTCCATGCTGGCCAGCCGCGCCCCCAGCTCCCTCCAGCGCCGAACCCGCGCGCCGCCATCCGAGGTGAGCCGCACCTCCTCGGTCTCCGACTCCAGGCGCAGGACCTTGATCGGCATGGAACCTTCGCCTCCCTTCCGCGAACTGCCCCCTATTGTTGCAGGCCGGCGCCCGCGAGTCGAGCAGCCTGGCACTGCCGCAGGGTGAGGAGGCGTGGCCATGGCCCGGGGGCTCAGGGGCTCGCGGGAGGCGGCCGGCAGAGTTCTCTCTCTGGCCATGCTGGCAAAGCTCACGATGGTAACTCCACGACGCCTCGAGCCACCAGGGAATGGCGGCGGTAGCGGCGGGGCAGATGCACGACACGGAGCGAGACGGACAGCGTCCGCGGTCACGGCCAGGTCTGGGCGATCAGCTCGGTCGCCGTGCAGTGGCACGGACTGTGGCCAGCCTGCTTGCTAGCCTGCGCAGGAGGCCGATGAACGTGACGAGCCAGACGAAGAGCACCAGGTATACAAGGAAATGCGGAAGAGCGTACAGGAACTCCAGCTCCATGGCGCGTGCCATCTGGAAGGTGGAAACGGTGTACATGCCCAGGGGAAACACGGCCCCCCAATAGAGGGGGTCGTACCTGAGCGGGAATCGCCGGAAAACGTACCGCCAAATAGCGAGGATGGCGAGCATCGGGATCCACCACGTGCCCGTCGCCCAGAAGAATACCGTGAACCCTCTGAAAAAAGGCAGAATCTCGCGAAGAAACGGGGCGTGAGGTGTGTTGATAATCAAGACGTCACCGGCGAGGGCCGAGATGGCCATCGCGCCCATGTTGATCCAGTAGGGAGGCGTGAGGTCATCGGGAGCGAATGTGAAGAACGTGTAGCGGTAGAAGATCAGCGAGATCATCCAGATGTAAAGCATGCCGCCCCAGAGCCACATGGAGAGGGCAAAGAAGTTCGTTGCCAGCCTGTAGGGCCCAAAGGACGAGGCCAGATGGGCGCTCAGGACTACTATTGACTGGGTCGCGACGACCGCTAGCAGCCACCCGCCATTGATTCCCTGGGCAAGGGTCGGCTTATTCGCCTTGACGGTGAGGCCGGTGAAAATGATGTAGGTGAAGAGTACCCACAGGATGACGGCCAGGAACCACAGGGCCGTTGCCACTGCATAGCTTTCGAAGATCAGCACCAACTGGGTGCCGAGCACGGACGTTGCCGCGACTACGGTGAAGAAACCAGGACCGCGGTTGTGATCGACCAGGTCCAGCGAGAACTGATGGGTGTGCCAGATGGCGCGCAGGAGGTTCAGCAGCCACAGGAGCACGTACGCTACGACGTTCAGCCAGAACAGGACAACGGCGATCGGCCACATATCCAGGAGATTGGCCGCGATGGAGACGATCCCGGTCGCCATGACCAGCGCGAAGTAGGCCGGAGGGAACCCTCTGACCTCCTCTCTGATAGCCGCCAACAGTGGGCTCCCTGCCCGGACGGATGCGTCGTCTGGGGCAGGGTGAGGAGGCGTGGCCATCACGCGTGGGCTCAGTGGCCCGCGGGGGGCGGTCGGCGATGGGCTACGGCCGACTGGCCGCCGCTGGCGCGCTCGGGGTGCTGCCAGGGTGTCCCGATAGTCGGCAGCAGCCAGCGGTCCAGCCCGATCCAGCCGGCCGTCTTCCAGGCCAGGACCAGCCAGGTGGCCAGGGCAAACAGCACCGGGTTGGTGGAGACGCTGCCGGCCAGCATGAAGTTGAAGTTCAAGAGGCTGCCGAGGAACGCGGCCGGGCCGGTGAACAGGCCCAGGATCAGGGCGATCCCCACCAGCGTCTCCGCATAGGCGATGAACTGGGCGAGCCAGGTGTAGCTGCCAGTGTCCAGGAGGAGCTGCAGCCAGCCGCGGTACCAGTCGTAGGCGGCCACCGGGCGCGGCTCGGTCTGGACCGCGCCCACCAGGAACTCCTGCAGCGCAGCCCCCCCGTGCGCCCAGGCAGGATCCTGCACCTTGGCCCACCCGGCCTCCAGCCACTGCCACCCGAGGTAGACGCGGACGACGAGCCACAGCCAGGCCAGGCTGGTATCGCCCAGCAACGCCTGGACGAGCGGCGGATCCTGGAAACGCACCGGCTGCCAGCCGGCTGCCAGGTCGTGTCGCGGCAGGATAGTCCTCTCTCTGGCCATGTTGGCAACGCTCACGATGGTAACTCCACGACGCCTCGAGCCACCAGGGAGGCGTGGCGGCAGCGGCGGGACCACACGGACAGCGTCCGTGTCCACAGGCGGGCCAGGTCGCTCCGTCCCGATGGGTCGCCCTCGACCGACATGGCTGTAACACCCCTGCCGCTGCGTTGCTCCACGGCCGACGGCGCCTCCGGACGCAGCCCGTCCTCGGCAGACGCGCCGGGCTGCGCCGTCGTGGAGGGGAGCGACGCGGGCACGCGCTGCAGCAGCAGCGCGCAGCCCAGGGCGAACATATTCAGCAAGAAGAACCCGGGCACGTAGCCGCCGACCAGGTCGCGGAAGAAACCCAGCAGCAGGGGTGGAAAGAAGCCGCCCAGCCCCCCCGCGGCGCCGACGAGGCCGGTCACCGTACCGGTCTGCGTTGGGAAGAAGCGCGGCACCAACTTGAAGACGGCGCCGTTCCCCAATCCCAGGAAGGCAGCGCACCCGAGCGCTCCCACAGTGAAGACGTAGATCGACTTGTTGGCGCTCAGGAGCCAGGCCAGGGCCGCCACAACCGGGAACACGAACCCCAGGAGCCGTTCGCCGCCGATCCGGTCCGCGATCCATCCGCCCAGCGGCCGGCACAGGGTGGCCAGGACCACGAACCCGGCCGTGCGGGCGCCGGCATCCTCGGGCGTGAGCTCGAATACGTCCTGCAGCAAGCTGGGCAGGTAGACGCCCAGGGCGACGAAGCCGCCGAAGGTCAGGAAGTAGAAGAGGCTGAGCAGCCAGGCCAGGGGCTCACTGCGCAGCACACGCACGTTCTCGGCGAGCGTGCTGGGCGGCGCCACTCGCGGCGCATTGCGCGCCCACAGCGCGAACACTACACCCCAGGCCAGGGAAGCCAACCCGAACAGGGGAAAGGTAGCGCTCACGCCGAGGGCGGCGGCCAGGAGTGGCCCTCCGAAGACGGCCACGGACTGGCCGGCGTTTCCTGCCCCATAGATGCCGAGGGCTGTCCCCTGCTGTTGTGGCGGGAACCAGGGGGAGAGGAAGCCCACGCCTACGGCGAAGGAGGTGCCCATCGCCCCGAGCCAGAAGCCCCAGAAGAGCAGGGATGGATAGGAGTGGTCGAGGGCGAGGGCGAGGGCAGGGACGAGCCCGAACAGCAGCAGGGCGCTGAAGACCCGGCGCCCGCCGTACCGGTCCGCCAGCAGCCCGACCGGCAGGCGGCCAACCGACCCGAACAGCACCGGGATGGCCACCAGCAAGCTGGTCTGGGTGGCCGTAAGCCCGTAGGCGGCCTTGAAGATGGGCGCCAGCCCGGAGAGCAGCCCCCACAGGGCGAAGGAGATGGCGAAGGCCGTGGTGGCCAGGAAGAGGTTCACGTGGGCGATTTTGGATTTTGGGTTTTGGATTTTGGATTGAGGTCCGGTCATGGCATCCACCTCCGAAGATGCGATCAGAGTTCAAGGGCAGCGTGATTCCGATGTACCGTGGTGCTACCTGGCGCCGCTCACCAATCCAAAATCCAAAATCCAAAATCACGTGGAGCGTCGGTACCAGATGACCACCTGGTAGGGACGCCAGAGGTAGGTGACGGGCACGGTGAAGATGTGGGCCAGGCGGGTGAAGGGGAACAGGGCCACGAGCACGAAGGCGCCAAGCATGTGCAGGCGCACCAGCAGCGGCAGGTTGGCGACGTAGTCGGCGCTCGGCGAGAGCGTGGCGAGCGACCACAGCCAGGGCACAGCCGTGTAGAGATACCAGTCCGAGCCCCAGCGGTAGAACAGGGCCACCGAGGCGCCCAGCACCACCTGGGCGAGCAGCACGGCCAGCAGCACCACGTCCATGCGCGAGGTCACGGCCCGAATGCGGGCGTTGGTGGCCCGCCGCACGATCAGGACGGCCAGCCCGAAGATGGTCAGGAAGGCCAGGGCGATGCCCGTCACCTCCAGCACGTACAGGCGGACCGGGTGTCCGATGAGCGCCGCCCAGCCCTGGGGGAAGACGGCCGCCAGGAGGTGAGCCAGCAGGATGATCAGGCTGCCGTAGTGCCAGGGCACCGAGCCCCAGAAC
>JACQUR010000045.1 GCA_016210245.1 Chloroflexota bacterium | reverse complement strand
GGGGGAGAGGGAGCTTTGCCCCCTCTCACCCTGGGAGAGGGTGCTTTGACCCCTCTCCCCCTGGGAGAGGGAGCTTTGCCCCCTCTCCCCCTGGGAGAGGGTCGGGGTGAGGGCGTAGGTGAATTGCCCCCTTGTCAGACTGTTCGGTCTGTGGTACTGTGGGACAGCACGGGCCGTGCCGCCGTTCTTGCCCGTTCGTCTGTCCACGTTCCCCGCCCCGGGTCCACCTCGTGCCCCCGGGCGGCGCCGGGGTGTGGCCTGAATCGTGCCGGGCTGGCGGGGCAGGAATGAGCGCCAGAAGCGACTCGATGCCGAGTCGATCGAGAAGGAGGGTTTCAGTGTCGAAAATCACCCTCAGCGTCATCAAGGCTGATGTGGGTGGCTTTGTGGGCCATGGTGAGGTCCACCCGCGCATGCTGGAGCGCTCGAAGGAGCTGCTGTCCAGGTCGCACCTGCTGGTGGACTTCCACGTCACGCGGGTGGGCGATGACATCAACCTGATCATGACCCACGAGCGCGGCGTGGACGACCCCGAGATCCACGGGCTGGCCTGGGATCTGTTCAAGCAGGTGACCGAGGTGGCGCAGGACCTGAAGCAGTACGGGGCCGGGCAGGACCTCCTGGTGGATGCCTTCTCCGGCAACGTGCGCGGGCTGGGGCCCGGCGTGTGCGAGATGGAGTTCGAGGAACGGCCCTCGGAGCCGGTCATCATCTTCATGGCCGACAAGACCGAGCCCGGCGCCTGGAACTTCCCGCTCTACAAGATCTTCGCCGACCCATTCAACACCCCGGGCCTGATCATCGACAACAAGATGCACAAGGGCTTCACCTTCGAGATCCACGACCTCAAGCACGGCACACGCATCAGCATGGACTGCCCGGAGGAGCTGTACGACCTGCTCATGTTCATCGGCGCGCCGGGACGCTTCGTGACCAAGGCCATCTACTCCCGCGAGCTGGGCGACATCGCAGCCTGCTCCACCACCACCAAGCTCAGCTTGATCGCCGGGCGCTATGTGGGCAAGGACGACCCCTCGCTGATCGTGCGCTGCCAATCCGGCCTGCCGGCGGTGGGCGAGGCCCTGGAGCCCTTCGCCTTCCCACACCTGGTCAGTGGCTGGATGCGCGGCTCCCACTGTGGGCCGCTGATGCCCTGCGCGGTCGAGGATGCGCGCCCGAGTCGCATGGACGGCCCGCCGCGAGCGATCGCCCTGGGCTTCCAGCTCGCCAACGGCAAGCTGATTGGCCCGCGCGACATGTTCGCCGACTCCGGCTTCAACAAGGCGCGCGAGATGGCCAACGAGATGGCCAACATGATGCGCCGCCAGGGGCCGTTCGAGCCGCACCGGCTGCACCTGGAGGAGATGGAATACACCACCATGCCCCAGATCATGAGGCGGCTGGAGCGGCGGTGGACCGCCATCCCGGAGCCGGGCGAGACCGCCAAGGAACTGATCGCCGCGGGCAAGGCCCAGGCCCAGGGCGACGGCTCCGAGATCGACTGATCTCCTCGTAGGGGCAGGCCCCTGTGCCTGCCCCTACGATCGTCGGCCGAAGAGACATAGGTAGGCGTACAGTGCGAGGCCACTGGTTAGCCCGAGGCCGAGCTTGGCCTCGGCTGGCAGGGTGGAGGGGGAGACGAAGCCCTCCAGCGCGCCAGCCAGGACCAGCAGGGGTACGCAGCCCAGGAGGAGCTGCACCGCCTCGCGCCCACCCTCAGCCAGCGCAGCCCGCCGGCTGAGCAGTCCGGGACGCAGCAGCGCCCAGCCCAGCCGCAGCCCCGCGCCACCCGCGATCAGCACCACGCTCAGCTCGATCGCCCCGTGCGGCGCGACGAACGCCAGCAGTGGCCCACTCAGGCCATAGGCGTGGGCCAGCCCGGCCACCGCGCCCAGCAGCAGCCCATTCTGGAGCAACACGTAGACCGTTCCGACGCCCGCCAGGATGCCGCCGGCAAAGGCGAAGAACGCCACCTGCAGGTTGTTGGCCATGATCAGCGACGAGGCGAAGGGGCGGAGCGGGCCGGGGATGTCCGTCCAGAGCTGGCCACGCTTGAGGAAGGCGACCAGTTGCGGCGCCACCAGCGCCTCGCCCGCAGCCGGGTCCAGGGCCGCGAACAGAAAGGCGGCCAGACCGGGCAGGGCGAACAGCGCCAGGGCAGCCAGGATGAAGGGCAGGCGGCGCCGATACAGGCGCGGGAAGTCAACCAGCAGAAAGGCCCACACCCGAGGCCAGCCACTCGCCTCGGTGCGATAGACCTGCGCGTGAGCGCGGGCGGCGAGCTGGTTCAGGTAGCCGGTCAGGCGGTCGCCGGGATAGTCGCGCTGGGCGAGGGCCAGGTCGGAGGTCAGGCGGCGGTAGAGCCGGCCCAGTTCCTCCAGCTCCTCCGCCTCCAGGCGGCGCAGGTTGCCCGCCCCCGCGCGCGCCAGCAGCGCCTCCAGTCGAGCCCAGTCCCCCCGCCTCCCGAGCAGTGCTGAGTGCTGCGTGCTGAGTCCTGAGTGCAAGGTCTGGCTCACCGCGGCAGGCTCCCGTGCTTCAAGGGCGGTCGGCGCCGGCCCGCTCGCAATGGCCCAGCACGGCTACAACCCTGGCTGGCAGGGTACGCATGGCTCTCCCTTCTGGCAGTTGGGTGTGAGCCAGCGTACCCTGCCGTTCACATGCTGTCCAGTCCACTACCAAATGGACGAAGCCTGGCTTACAATGTGGTAAGGAATGGATTCCTTACATTCGTCGCGAGGGCTGTCAGTGGGAAAGGCGAGAGTTACCAGCAAGGGGCAGGTCACCATCCCTAAGGCGGTGCGGGACCGACTGGGCATTCGGCCAGGCGATGAGATCGAATTCGTCGAGGACGAGGCCGGCGTCCGCGTCCAGAAGCGGCTCCTGACCTCGCCGTTCGCGCGGTACCGGGGCTATCTCAAGCATCTGGCCGGGCGCGACCCCGACGCGTTGGTAGAGGAGATGCGGGGTCGATGATCGCCGCAGTCGACACGAGCATCCTGCTCGACCTGCTCATCCCCAATGCGCCGCGCGCCGAGCAATCTGAGGCCCTCCTGGCAGAGGCGAGTCGTGCAGGTGCGATCGTGCTGAGCGAGCCGGTCTACGCCGAGCTGGCCGCCTCCTTCCCAGCCCGCGAGGACCTGGACCAATTCCTGGACTCCACCGGCATGCGACTGGAGCGATCGGGGGCCGAGGCCCTTCATCGCGCCGGCGGGGCCTGGCGCGAGTATAGTGCCCGGCGCCCCTCCCACCTGGTCTGCCCCCGGTGCGGCAATGCCCAGCCGGTCCAGTGCTCGCGGTGCGGCAGGACTGTCGCGCCGCGGCAGCACTTGGTGGCCGACTTCCTCATTGGAGCACACGCTCTGGTCCATGCGAACCGCCTGCTGACCCATGACCGGGGCTTCTACACAACCTACTTCCCCGAGCTCACGCTGGTGCCGTGAGCTTTCGGCCGCCGACCACCCAGAGGCGCGGCGGTCCTTCGGCAGGCTCAGGATGAGCGGGTGAGGCACTCATAACAACCGGCTCACCGGCCTTCGGCGGCAGCCCCCCCTTTTGCCTGCCCGGGTGCCCGCCGACGCTATATAATGAGCCGCGCCGTTCGTCGTACGCGCCAGGGGCGACCGGAAGGGTGGTCCTTCCGGTGCAATGTCGATCGCTGGAGGGCGGTGGCATGGGCGGCTCGCCTGCGCCCCTAGCTTCGCAGCGTCGCGCGCTTCCCGGCGCTGGAGCACTCCAAACCGGCCTCGAGGGGAGACACATGGCGGTTATTGCAGTCGTCGGCGGCCAATGGGGCGACGAAGGCAAGGGCAAGATCGTGGACCAACTGGCCGGCAGCGCCCAGGTGGTCATCCGCGCCCACGGCGGCGACAACGCCGGCCACACCGTGGTCAACGCCCAGGGGAAGTTCGCTCTGCACCTCGTGCCCGCGGGCATCTTCAATCCGCAGGCGCTGTGTATCATCGGCGCGGGCGTCGCCCTCAACCCGGCCAGCCTGCTCCAGGAGCTGGACGTGCTCCACCAGCGCGGCGTGAGCACGCGCAACCTGCTGATCAGCGAACGCGCCCACCTGGTCATGCCCTACCACCTCATCCTGGATGCGGCCGAGGAGCGCCGCCGCGGCGCCCAGTCGATCGGCACCACCCGGCGGGGCATCGGGCCCACCTACGTCGACAAGTCCAGCCGCATCGGCCTGCGGGCGGGCGATCTGCTGGATCCCCAGGGCTTCCGGGAGCGGGTGCGGCGCGTGGTCGAGCAGAAGAACGCGCTGCTCCACGCGCTCTACGGCCTCGAACCCCTGGACGCCGAGCGCATCGCCGGCGAGTCGCTCGAGCTAGCCCAGCCGCTGCTGCCCCACATCCAGGCGGTGGAGGCGGTGATCCACGAGGCGCTCGACTCGGGCAAGACCATCCTCATGGAAGGCGCCAACGGCACCCTGCTCGACCTGGATCACGGCACCTACCCGTACGTCACCACCTCCTCGCCCACGGTCGCCGGGATGTGTCTGGGCGCAGGCATCGGCCCACGCCATATCACCCACGCGCTGGGCGTCTTCAAGGCCTACTGCACGCGCGTCGGCGCCGGGCCCATGCCGACCGAGCTGTTCGACGAGGTAGGCGAGGCCCTGCGGCGCGAAGGCCACGAGTTCGGCACCACCACCGGCCGGCCCCGGCGCTGCGGCTGGTTCGACGCGGTCGCCAGTCGGCACTCCATGCGGGTCAACGGGTTCGACTCCGTGGCGCTCACCCGGCTCGACATCCTGAGCAGCGTCGAGGCGCTGCGCATCTGCGTGGCCTACGAGCTCGATGGGGCGCGCGTCGAGCACATGCCGGCCAGCGCTGAGGCGCTGGCGCGGTGCCGGCCGGTCTACGAGGCGGTCGAGGGCTGGAGCACGCCGCTCACCGGGCTCCGCTCCTGGCGGCACTTGCCCGTGCAGGCGCAGCGCTACGTGCGGCGCATCGAGACGTTGTTGGGCGCCCCGGTGGGCCTGATCGGCGTGGGCGAGAATCGGGACGAGACCATCTTCACCGACCGGTCGCTGGCCGACCTCTGCGCCCTCGCCGTGTCCTGAGCGGGGCGCTGCTTCGTGCTCGAGCGCACGGTCCTGAAAGAGAACCAGATCTGCCTGGTCACCGAGCCCTACGGCGACATCGCCGCCGGCAACATCGATGGCCAGGGGCTGTACTTCCACGATACCCGCTTCCTCAGCCTGTACGAGCTCCGGGTGCAGGGCAGCCGCCCACGCCTGCTCTCGTCGGCCGGGGAGTACAACTTCATGACCAACCTGCAGCTCGCCAACGAGGCCCTCGAGCTGAGCGATGGGCAGCTCGCCCCTGCCCGCAGCATCAGCATCCGCCGCAACCGTTTCATCCAGGACGGCCTCCACGAGCGCATCGGCTTGCTCAACTACAACCCCTTTCCGGCCAGGCTCGTCGTTCAGTTCACCTTCGGCTCCGACTTCCGCGACATGTTCGAGGTGCGTGGCTATGCTCGCCCACCCCGGCGCGGGCAACTGCTCCCGCCGGAGGGGGTGGGCAACGCCCTCCGGCTGAAGTACCTGGGCATCGACGAGGTGGAGCGCCAGACCGCCATCGTCTTTGAAACCCAGCCCTCCAGGATCGAGGTCCTCGCCCGCGAGCCCGAACTGCTGGGGGCGCAAGAGCTGCCCGGCCTGAGCGGCCACGGCGACCCCCGCCAGGAGGTGCGCATCCGCCCCCCGATGGTCGCGGCCATCTTCGAGCTGACCCTCCCGCCCGGCGAGCCCCGCTCCATCACCCTCCACATCTACCCCCGCATTCCGGGTGGCACGGCGCTGCCCGTCGGGAGCGGCAACCTGGAGGCGGCGTTCGTGGCCATCCGCCAGTCGTACCGGGACTGGGAGGCGCAAGTCACGCGCATCGAGACGGACAACGAGCTCGTCAATGCGCTCCTCGATCGCGCCCTGCACGACCTGCGCATGCTGACCGACCACCTGCCCACCGGCCTGCTGCCCTCGGCCGGTATCCCCTGGTTCAGCGTGCCCTTCGGGCGCGACAGCCTGATCACCTCCATCCAGACCCTGGTGCTGCGCCCGGACATCGCCTACGGCACCCTGCGCTTCCTGGCAGAGCACCAGGGCGCCCGGGTGGACGACTGGCGCGACGAGGAGCCCGGCAAGATCCTGCACGAGGTGCGGCTGGGCGAGCTGGCCGCCATTGGCCAGGTCCCCCATACCCCGTACTACGGGAGCGTGGACTCCACCCCGCTCTTCCTGGTCGCGCTGGGCGAGCTGCTCGACTGGACCGACGACTGGGCGTTCGCCCGCCAGATGGAGCCGCACGTGTCCGCCGCGCTCGAGTGGATCGACCGCTACGGGGACCTCGACGGCGACGGGTTCGTCGAGTACCACAGCCGCTCGGCGAGCGGCATTCGCAACCAGGGCTGGAAGGACTCCCGCTACGCCATCTCCCACCGCGACGGCCGCCCGGCCGAGCCGCCGATCGCCCTGGCCGAGGTCCAGGGCTACGTGTTCGACGCCCGGATGCGCATGAGCCGCTACTTCGAGCGCCTGGGCCAGCCGGCGCGGGCGGCGCAGCTCCGCCAGCAGGCAGCCGAGCTCCAGCAGCGCTTCGAGGCCCAGTTCTGGCTGGCGGACGAGCAGTACTACGCCCTGGCGCTCGACGGGCAGAAGCAGCCGGTCCCGTCCGTGGCCTCCAACCCGGGCCACTGCCTGTGGTCCGGGCTGCTTGGCCCGGAGCGGGTCGAGTCCACGGCCCAGCGGCTCATGGCGGACGACATGCGCTCCGGCTGGGGGGTGCGCACCCTCAGCGCGCGCGAGCCCACCTACAACCCGATGAGCTACCACAACGGCTCGGTCTGGCCGCACGACAGCGCGCTGGTGGCAGCCGGGCTGAAGCGCCAGGGCCTGGACGAGGCGGCCACGCGCCTGATCGGCGAGGTGCTGGACGCGGCTATGCGCATGCCGCTCTACCGTCTGCCCGAGCTGTACTGCGGCTTTGGCCGCGACCGCCGCTACCACAGCCTGCCCGCCCAGTACCCGGTCTCGTGCAGCCCCCAGGCCTGGGCAGCCGGCAGCGTCTTCCTGATGCTCCAGACCTTGCTCGGCCTCCAGCCCCGCCTGGCCGGGCGCGCGCTCGTGGTCCGCCCGCTCCTACCGCCCCTGCTCAACCGGGTGCGCGTCCGCGGCCTGCGGGTCGGCCAGCACCGGGTCGACCTCGAGGTCGTGCGCGAGCATGGCACCCTGGCCGTCCACGTCGGCCAGAGCGACGACCTGCAGGTAGTGGTGCAGGAGCCCAGCGGCGCGCAGGTCGTACCCTGATTCCGCTGCTCCGAGGCGTGGCCGTGAGCGCACGGCCGTGCGCCTCGCGACCGCCCGGGCCCGCATTTGCCGCCCGGCCGCCGGATTCCCTACAACGGGCTGGTCATTCTCTGATAGCTCAACGGTAGAGCGGGCGGCTGCTGGCCGCTACGCTGCGATTCGAATCCTGCTCGGGGAGCCACGTAGCAGATTATCCGAACGTATCCCGGCCCGGTCAACGCTCGCTGGGTTCGGAGCGTACGGCCGATTGTAGATGGTGCGGGCGACGGAGTAGTCGACTGTGCTGCGGAAGCGGGCAGGCCACGGGTTCCATGATACATGCTCGCGAAGGCGATGGAACGGGTCATCGGGAATGGCGACCGTTCCCGCAGCGGCTCGGTGACCTGAGGTGCGTGTACAACACACACACCAGTTCTTGAGTGACCTGGCTGGTCTACCACCCGGTCTAGGGCGCAAGTGCCGCGAGTTGCTCAAGATGCTCGACGAGACTCCTGCCAGGGAATTGCCTGAACGCGCCGGAAACGGCTGGCGTCTGCACCGTCTGCGCGACTCACCATTCGTCTCGTTCTCTCTCGACATGAACTACCGGGTGCTCGCGAAGGTGGACGGAGACACAGTCTTCGTCCATCGCGCAGTCAAGCATGCCTTGGCTGACGATCCTCGCGTCAACCGAAACGCTACGGCGCCCTCGCCCTACGGGGTCACTGGAGCGGTTCTGCAGCCAGCCGATCTGTACGGCGTCCTCGGCGCGCTGGGCGTCCGTCAGCACGATCTCGCGCCGTTCCGCGCCGTTCAGACGCAAGACGATCTAGTGCGAGTTCTGAGCGAAGTCGCCCCGCTTGTTATGGAATTGGCTCTTGATCTGTATGAAACGACGGGTGTCGTGTCGGAACGGGCCCGCTACACGCTGTACGCTCCCGATCATGAGTTGCAGGCGGCGCTTGAGGGCCGGTTCGTTGAGTGGTCGCTGTATCTACATCCGTCGCAATCCGTCGCAACGCTTCATCGTCGATCTCCCTCCCGAGTCCCGCATGGCTGTGTCTGGCTCCGCTGGTACCGGGAAGACGGTGTGTGCGTGGCACCGCATGGCGGCACTCGCGCGGCAGAATGTGTCCGTTGCGTTGGTGTGCCCTGACCACAACGCCCTCGCAGTTTCTCGCACCCGGATTCAAGAAATGCTCACGGGCTCGATCGCCACGGCGTACTACTTCGTGCCCACCTCGGTCCACGGTCTGGTCGAGCTCGTTGGCGCGGTGGACCATGTCATCGTGGACGAGGGCCAAGAGATCTCACCTGAGTGGTACCGGGCCATCGGGGCGGTGCTTGCCGCGACCAGCAAGGGAATCACAATCTTCCACGACCTCAACCAACTCGGCGGCAACATCCCGCGCGGCGACGAGCGGAGGTATCGCGACCGCTTCGATCGGTGGGAGAAGGGACTGCGGGCCATCCCGCGCTGCACCCGCTGCGAGCTCTCGGTCAACTACCGCAACTCGCGGGAGATCGCGAGCTACTACGCCACCACGCTTCAACACTCTCTGCCGCACCCTGTGCGAATGGAGTTGCCCGCCTATTCGAGCGCCGAGGTGGTGGTAGACAGGGCATCTGACCACAACGGGCGTGTCGCGAAGGTGGGTAAGCACGTCCTGGCCCTTCGCGCGCAGTACGCCCTGGAGGAGATCGTGGTAGTGTGCTGCCCGCCGACTGTGCGACCTGACGCGATGGCCGCCGGCCTCGTTCAGCTCGGACTACCCGCCCACACCGACCGCGGGCGACCCGATGGTGTGCTGGTCAGCACGCCGCGTGTCTTCCGTGGTCATGAGCGACCTGTAGTGGTCGTCGTCGGCTCAGAGGACGGCGGCCGGGGCAACTGGGGGCGCGCGATCGAGTCCTACATAGCCCTGTCGCGCGCCCGAGATCGCTTGATCGTTGTGTAGTCCGAAGGAGCGATGCAGCGTGGTTCAGGAGTTCCGCCCGCGCGGACGCGCGACGCCGGACAGGCGCGAGGATGTAGCTCGGCTGTTCCGAGCCGGCGGACTTATCGCTGCGATGAGCCGCTGTCGAAGGAATGGATGGGACGTTGAGAGCTTCCGCAGCGAGTTTGAGTTGGGAGCCAAACGCCTCGTGGTGAGCCGACGCCACGGTGAACTGCTCTCGTTCCTGTACAAACACGGTCTCACCTGCCAGTACGAGCCCATTGTGCTTCTTCGGTGGATGTTCGAGGCCGGCGACTATCCCGGTGTGCTGAAGCAGGCCCATCGCTTCGCCATCGTGGACGGGTTCGAGTCGGAGCTTGAGCGCGCCATCGCGTGGCACGAGGAACGTGGCCTCGTGAATCAGGCTGTGGCCTGGCGGCGCAAGTTCGCGGAACTTCGCGCGTCAAAGTAGCCGGATCTTCCGCGTCGACCGTGGGCTCGTCGGGCAGCAGCCCGGCAAGAACGCGGGAGTCGCGCACAGCGGGAGGGAAGGGGACCGGTGCCCGTTGCTGGCGAACCGACGACCATCGACCACCGATGGGGGCCCGCTGGGCAATGACCGCGGGCATGCGCTAACTCGGTTCGTTCATCTGCCCCGAGCCGATGGGCAGCCCCTGCGCCCGGAACTCCGGGTAGCGCATCCGGGCCACGTTGGTGGTGAAGTAGGCCTGATCAGCAGTCAACGCGGCTTGCACGTCACGTGAAAGTCAAGTACTATTTGGCGTATGAATGACGAGATAACGGCTGATGTGTCGCCCCATCCTGGCACGAGGCCAGACCGCATGTGCCTCTTTCACACGGCCTCCGGGCAAGCCGGCTACTTCACAGCCGAGCAAGCCCGCACGTGCGGCTTCAGCCGAGCCCTGCTCTCGCACCACACCAGAAGCGGCCGGTTCCTCCGCGTCCGGCATGGGCTTTACCGCCTCCGTGAGTATCCGTCGTCGCCCCGGGAGCACGTGCTGGCCGCGTGGCTCGCTGCCGGTAAGGATGCCGCCATCGTCTCGCACGAGAGCGCGCTCGACCTGCTGGGCCTGAGCGACATTATTCCCGACGCGGTCCACCTCACCGTGCCCCGCTCGCGGCGCAGCCTGCCAGCCGTGTGGGGTGTGAAGATCCACACGACCGAGCGGCCGATCGC
>JACQUR010000513.1 GCA_016210245.1 Chloroflexota bacterium | reverse complement strand
GGGTGTGGACCAGATAGGTGGTCACCCTGCCGTCCGCAGCGGCCACCGTGACTCGGGAGGACCGCCGGTGCCAGAAGGTCGCAGCGTGACGGTCGAGGCGTGTCCCACTGAGCTTGCGGTTGGACTTGATCGCGCAGATAACATGCCAGCCGTATCGGCGGCAGAACTTGATCAAGGACGTGGACGCATACCAGGCGTCGAAGTGTACGTAGACGGGCCAGTCGCTGGGCAGCAGCGCCCCCAGCGACTGCAGGAGCTGCTGGGCCAGCCGCGTCTTGCTGACAAAGCGCAGGCGCTGCTCTTTGGGACGGTGGCGGTTCAGGCGGCGCACCGTACTGGCTCGCAGGTAGGGCTGGACCGCGTAGGTGAAGGTGATCGTCCCGATCTGGACGGTGCAATCCAGGTAGCTCATCCCATGCTGGTACTGGGGGCGCCCCTTGCCACTGGCTACCTGATCGTGGTGCCAGTCGACCGGCTCCAGGTGCCGCGTGGCCTTGCCCTTGGCGGCCAGCGAATCGTCGAGGCTGATCCGGGATCACCGGGCGGCTCTGGCTCGGCTGCGCCTGCTCCAGCGCCCACCGCACCAGAAAGCCCTGCAGGCACAACCGCAGGTCGCTGGCTTGCCAGGGACTGAGGCGGAAGAAATCGGCCAGGTTGGAGGGATCGACCCCGTCGACCCACTGCCGGTGCAGGGCCGCCAGCGTCTTCTCGGTGTCGCACATCACCAGGGCATCAGCGATGGTGCTCACATGGCGGTGCTGCGCTTCGGAGAGCGGCACCTGGAGGTGCTCGACGAACCTGCCGAGGGACGCCGATGGGTGTAGAATCAAAGGGAGCATGGGACGACCTCCTGTTGGAACCGGTAAGGTGGACGGCTGACACCTCCATCTTACTCAGGAGTCGTCCCATGCGCCCTCTCAGCACCCGACCGCCCAGCATCTTCCCCATCGCCCAGTCCCAGAAGGGATGGCTCTGCCCCTCGGCGGGTGTTCTCGCCAATGTGCAGATTCGTGTAATGGCTCATCATTCGTGTAATGGCTCTGCACTCTCCAATCTCAAATCTGCACTACTGGAGCAGGCGCTCGAGGCCCTGGAGCGGAATCTCGACCCAGTCGGGGCGGTTGTTCAACTCGTAGTTCAGCTCGTAGAAGGCCTTGGCCACCTGGAAGAACCTGGCCAGGCGCAGCAGCTCGTCCGGAGACTCGGGCACCAGCCCGCGGCCGGCGACCTCCTGGCAGTATCCGCGGAGGAACACCTCCGCCACTACCTCCTCCCAGGCCTCGGCCCAGGCGAGGAGGCCCGGCTGCGCCGGGCTGTCCGTGACGTGCCTGAGGCCAGCGTGGGCGGCGTAGTCGAACGAGCGCAGCATGCCCGCCACGTCCCGAAGGGGCGATTGCCTGGCCCGCCGCTCCGCCAGGGGGCGGGCCGGCTCGCCCTCGAAGTCGATCACCACGAAGCCCTCGTTGGTCTTGAGCACCTGGCCCAGGTGGTAGTCGCCGTGGATCTGGATCTTCTGGGATCGGCCAGCGCTGAGGCCAGTGCTCAACTCGTCCACCGCCTGCCGGTAGGCGGTCTTTCGGCTGAGGAACCGCTGCACCAGCACCCGCAGGGGCGCTGGGAACTCCCGCCAGCCCGAGCGGAGGCGGGCGAAGGCCTGGGCCATCTGGCGGCGCAGGTCGCCGCTCCACGCCTCGATGTCCTGCGGGCCCACGGGCTCGGGCGCAAAAGCCGGCAGGTCCGGGCGCGAGCCGAGCGCGCGGTGCAGCGCGCCGGTGACGCGGCCCAGGCGCTCCATGTCCGCGGCCAGGCCAGGGATGCGTAGCCGCACCGCCTCCCGCGCCAGCTCCTGCGCCTCAGGCGGCCGCTGTCCCGCATGTACACCTCGGCGCTGTGAGGACGGAGGTTCACCACGGAGACACGGAGACACGGAGCCTTTTTCAAACAGGGCCCGGTACAGGGGCACGAGCGCCGCCAGCACGTAGGTCCAGCCATCGCCCTGGTGCGGCACGAACTCCTGGAGCACGGCCAGGGTGGCTCGCCGCCCGTCGCTCGCCTGGTACTCGATGCTGCCCGCCAGGCGCGGCGCGTGGCGGAACCCCGTGCAGGCGCTCAGGAACTGGCAGACCTCCAGGTCGCGGCTCGTCCCGAACTCGAGCTTGCGCAGGTTCTTCAGGATCCACGCCTGGTCGTACAGGATCGAGGTGTTGCTCTGCTCGGCCGGGCAGGGCCGAGCGTGCTGCACGACCCGAGGCTCGGCCAGCAGGCCGGTGGCCTGGCAGACGATCGCACCGTGCTGCGCCGGCAGCCGCGCGCGGTCGCGGATGAGCTGGAGCAGCCGCAGGCCGTAGCCCTCGTCCACGAGCGCGTCGTAGACGCCGACGCTCCCGGCTGGGGACACGACTTCCAGGATCGGCGCCGAGGCTGCTGGTGGGGAGGCGCCAGCGCCGAACAGCAGGGGCAGGTGATAGACCTCGACTCCACCGTCGGCATAGTCCACGGTGACGAGCGCCAGGATGGCCAGCGGCTCGTCCGCGAGCACGGCGTGGTCCAGCAGACTGACGCGGCCGATCGCTCGGCTCTTGCCGCCGAACCAGCGCCGCGCCTTCAGAACCTCGGGCGGGATGGCGCCGACGAGGCGCGGCAGCTCGGCGACCAGGACAGCGCTGCTGGCGACCTGGCCGAGGCTGACGCGCTGGGGCAGACCGGGCGCCCGATCAGCCATGCCCGTCGCTGGCCCTGGCGCTCTCGTCCAGCACCAGCCAGTAGAACCCGTGCGGGCCGAGGGTCATTACGTACGGGCGCCGCTCGATCGACGGGAAGGCATTGTGCCCGAACACCTCCACCGGGACCATCCCCTCGAGCCCACTCAGGTCCAGCTCCACTGCCTGGGCGAAGCGGGACAGGTTGTTGACGATGAGCAGCCGCTGTCCCTGGTGTTCCCGGAGGTAGGCCAGGACACGGCGGTTGGCGGGCGAGAGGAAGCGCACGCTGCCCCGGCCGAAGGCCAGGTAGCGCTTGCGGATGGCAACGAGCCGCTTCATCCAGTTGAGCAGCGAGGTGGCCACCCGCTGCTGCGCCTCCACGTTCACAGCCTGATAGCCGTGGACGGGATCGACGATGACCGGGCTGTAGAGCCGGGCCGCGTCGGCGCGCGAGAAACCGGCGTTCCGATCAAGACTCCACTGCATCGGCGTGCGCACGCCGTTGCGGTCGCCCAGATAGATGTTGTCGCCCATGCCCAGCTCGTCGCCGTAGTAGAGGATGGGGGTCCCCGGCAGGCTCAGCAAGAGGCTGGTCAGCAGCTCCATCTGGCGGCGCCCGTTGTCCATGAGCGGGGCGAGCCGACGGCGGATGCCGAGGTTGAGACGCGCCCGCGGGTCCGAGGCGTAGGAGTAGTACATGTAGTCGCGCTCGGCGTCGGTGACCATCTCCAGCGTCAGCTCGTCGTGGTTGCGCAGGAAGATCGCCCACTGGCACGTCTCCGGAATGTCCGGCGTTTGCTGCACGATCTCGACGATTGGAGTGCGGTCTTCGCGGCGCAGCGCCATGAAGAGGCGCGGCATCAGCGGGAAGTGGAAGGCCATGTGGAACTCGTCGCCCTCGCCGAAGTAGGGACGCACGTCGGACGGCCACTGGTTGGCCTCGGCCAGCAGCATGCGGTTCGGAAAGTGGGCATCGACGAACGCGCGCAGCTCCTTGCAGAACTGGTGGGTTTCCGGCAGGTTCTCGCCGTTGGTACCCTCGCGCTCGAACAGGTACGGGACCGCGTCGCAGCGCAGGCCATCCACCCCCTTGTCTAGCCAGAAGGCGACCACGTCCAGGACCGCGCGTCGCACCTCGGGGTTGTCGAAATTCAGGTCGGGCTGGTGGCTGAAGAAGCGGTGCCAGAAGTACGCCTTGGCAGACGGGTCCCAGGTCCAGTTGGAGCGCTCGGTATCCAGGAAGATGATGCGCGCGTCCAGGTACTTCTGGTCGGTGTCGCTCCAGACGTAGTAGTCCCGATAGGGGGAGGTGGGCGAGGTGCGAGCTTGCTGGAACCACGGGTGCTGGTCGGAGGTGTGGTTCAGGACGAGCTCGGTAATCACTCGAAGCCCCCGCCGGTGGGCCTCGTCCAGGAAAGCCTGGAAGTCGTCCATGCTCCCGTAGTCCGGGTGGATGCTGTAGTAATCGGCGATATCGTAGCCGTCGTCCTTCAAAGGCGATGGGTAGAAGGGCAGCAACCAGAGCGCAGTGATGCCCAGGTCCTGCACATAGTCGAGCTTGTCCATCAAGCCGCGGAAATCGCCAAGCCCATCGGCATTGCTGTCGCAGAACGCTTTGACGTGCAGCTCGTAGATGATGGCGTCTTTGTACCAGAGTGGGTCGCCAGTCGTCGTCATGAAGGCTCCAAGGCCCTGGTCACGGGGGTCCTCCGAGCGCACTGGCACCCCACAGGCGGTCGTGAACGAACCGGACGATCTCGCCGGCCAGCCCCAGGGCCTCCTGGGCCTCAGCCATCTCAGGCTCCTGCGGCCCGCCCGGATAGCGGAAGCCGATGGCGTACGGGCTCAACGTCCGCGCTGCACCCAAGAAAGCCGCGAATCCCCCTTCGATGGTTTCGCACCACTCGACGAGGCGCTCCAGGTCGTGGGTCCTGGGGAATGGATGATCGTGGGCCACCAGAAATGCCTTCAGCGCCTTCTCCGCTGCCTGCTGGGCGAAGAAGACGGCGGCGTCGGGAAAGACCTCAGCTCCCCGCAGGTTTGCCGCAGCGATCCGGAGGTCCCGGTTCGCTCGGTTCAACCACTCTTGCGCTTCCAGCAACGCCTCAGGCCGCATACAGCATCTTCCCCTCTCGAAGCACCGTCGCCGGCAGAGAGGCCAGGGCGCGCGCGCGCCGGTCGAACTCCTCTCGCGCCATGACGAGAACGTCGACCGAGAGATTGCGCCGGCCCATGGCGTGGTAAGCAGCCTGCTCCAAACGATACGAAGGCTGGTCCGCGCTGGATACCACGAGCAGCAGATCCACGTCGCTGTCCGGCGTGGCGTCCCCCCGAGCCTGAGATCCAAAGGCGTAGATTCGCTCGGGCCGCAGGGCAGCGATCAGCCTCTGAAGGATGCGGGCCAGCTCCCGCGCATCTTCCGTACTCATCCGGGGCAGCTCCCTCCGGATGTGCTCGTCCATCGCGACGTTTTCGTGCTCGGCCATAGTGACTCCTTTACTCCCACCAACCTCTTGTCGATGATCCCTGTCTCTGCGTCCAAGCACCCCCGCGCCACGCATCACGAGAAGACTCTGCCCGCGTAGAGCGTCCGCCCCTCCCGCAGCACGGTCCCGGGCAGGGAGGCCTCGGCTCGGCTGCGCCGCTGGAACTCCTTGCGGGTGACCACCAGGAGGTCGATGGGCACCAGGGGGCTACCCAGCACGCGGGTCGCTTCCTGGTCGCGCCGGTGCGGCGGCAAGTCGGAGTGGGAGACGAGGACGAGCAGCTCGATGGCGCGGTCGGGCGAGGCCTCGCCACGCGCCCAGGACCCGAACACATAGATCCGCTCGGGGTGCAGGGCATCGACCAGGCGCTCCACGGCACCCGCTACCTCGCGTGCGTTCTCCTCCTGCAGGTGGGGCAGCAGGCGGCGAATGCGCTCTTCCAGCTCCGCACGCGGCTGATCGTCCACAGGCTGCCCTCCCTCTCTCACCGCCGAGTCGCCGAGACGCTGAGACTCCTTCTTTCCCGAGCGCTCTGTGTCTCTGCGTCTCTGCGGTTTGGAAAGCTCCTGTTCGCTACAGGCATGGCGTATCGTAGTCCTTGTGTGGCCAGCGCTCCAGTGCGAAGATGGCGGCCGGCTCGACCTGCGGGTCCAGGTCGATCGACTGCCGCTCCCCTTTCCACAGGTACCTGGTCTCCGTGATCAGCTCGTAGACCTCGTAGGTTTCGTTGGGGCCGATCCCCAGCTCGCGGATGGGGAGATGCAGCGTGGACCGATGGCGTTGGAACGGGTCGAGGTTGGCTGCCACCAGCACCACGTTCTCCCGCCCGGGAGTGGCCTTGCCGTAGAACAGCACGTTGTCGTCGTCGGCGTGGTAGAAGCGCAGGTTCCTGGAGCGGTGGAGGGCTGGATTGTCTTTCCGGATACGATTGATCCGGGCGATGACGTCCTTGATGTTGCCCGGGCGGTCCCAGTCCCAGACCTTGTACTCGTACTTCTCCGAGTTGGCGTACTCCTCCGTGCCCGGGATGGCCCGGGCCTCGCACAGCTCGAAGCCGTTGTAGATGCCGTAGACGGAGGAGAGGGTGGCCGCCAGCACCAGCCGCAGCTTGAAGGCCGGGCGGCCGCCCTTCTGGAGGATGCGCGGCAGGATGTCCGGGGTGTTGGTGAACAGGTTGCCGCGCAGGTACTCCCCAGCCTCAGACTGACCCAGCTCCACGAAGTAGTCCGTCAGCTCAGCCTTGAAGTCGCGCCAGGTGAAGTAGGTGTAGGACTGGGTGAAGCCGGCCTTGGCGAGCACCTTCAGCATCTTGGGGCGGGTGAAAGCCTCGGAGAGGAAGATGGTGTCCGGGTGCGCCGACTGCACCTCGCGGATGAGCCACTCCCAGAACGGCACCGGCTTGGTG
>JACQUR010000522.1 GCA_016210245.1 Chloroflexota bacterium | reverse complement strand
GGCGTACCCGGGTCTGCCTCTTGCTTGACAGCCAGATTGTTAGCTAGACACCTTCAATAGGCAACTCCGTGACGATTGAGTCAAGTCTAGGCGGCGGTCTCCAGGTTGGCAGCTTCGCAAAGGGTCTTGACTTCGGTGTCCACCTGAAGGAGGGCCTCGGCCAAGGGGCGTGGGATGTTGTCTGGGTCCGGCGTGAGGGCGGCCCAGCCGGGGCGCAAGATGCGCAGGTAGACCTTGGTGGAGAAGAGGGCGACGTGGAGACCGTAGGTGGTCACGGTGTAGCGGGTCGTGCCGGGGATGCGGTGGATGAGCCCCTTGAGGCGGAGCCGCCGCAGGTCGTAGGTCATCTTGTTGGCGGTGTAGGTGGTTTCATCGAGGCCGAGCAGCCCGGCGATGTGGGGCCGCAGATCGCGGTTTCGGAAACCCTGAGGCAGATGGGCAAAGCCACAGAGCGCCTGGAACAGTGCCATCACCCGAGGGTCACCGAAACGCAGGCCGGGCGCCCGGCTACCGGCTTCGAGGGTGGGGTGTTGCAGGCGATCGAGAGCCTCCTGGCTGAGGGTGCAGGACTGACTGATGCGCTCAACCTCCAGCAGCTTGCGGTTGACCTGAGCGCCAGCGGCACGCAGAAAGGGGAGGTGAGGCAACCCCTTCGGGCTGTAGAAGTCGGCGGGGTTGTTGATAGTGGTCTCGGTCCGCAGGGCACGGCCTTCCGCTCCGGGGGCTTCGGCCTTGAAATACTGCTTGACGTGGGAGTGCTTGTACTCGACGTGCAGACTGGGGCTGACGCCTTCGGTGATCACACGAGTGCGGTAACCAAAGGTGGGGGCGGGCGTGGTTCGGATCAGCTTGGTCGGAAAGAGCAGGCTCACCCGGTCGGGTCGGCCCAGATCGAGATTCTCTCGGATCAACTCTTCGAAGAAGTGTCGGCCTTGGACAGGCTGGTCGAACACCTGGGTCAGGCTCACCTCCAGTTGCCAGAGGGCCAGGTGGTGGCCGAAACCGGCGGTGCGGTCCGTCGCGGTGAGCGGCCAGGGCAGCCGCTGGACCCAGCGGTCGAAGAAGCTCTGCACCTCCTCGGGACTCAAGGCATCGCAGATCGCCTGGAGCCGGTCAGGATCCTTGCAGGAGAGAAAGCCATTGTCGAGGCTGTCGAAGCCGATCCCCTCCTTCCGCAACTGCTGCTTGACCCACTCGTGGCCGTTGAGGCAGACCCGAACCGGATAGGGGAGATAGGTTCCCACCTTGACGAAGGCCGGGCCCCAGGCGGGGTCCTGGAGGTAGAAGTAGTAGTGGTTGACCGACACGGGCTGCCGGGAGAAGTTGAAGAACCTCCCCATCTCCCCGTGGGCCTCTTGAGCCTTGAACGAGATCGCCCGCTCTTGGGCCACTCCGATCAGGACCACGCCCTCAGGCTCGGTGAAGCGTTCCCGGTAGCCAGCGGCCACATCGTCCTTCCGCTGGCCCCGCTCGAAGTGGACCACGGGAATCTGTTGCTCGGCCGCGAGATCTTCCACTCCACGGACGAACCGGTCATGCATGGGGCGGAACAAGGCCGGCGAGGGGATCGGGTAGCCCAGATGGTCCCGAAGGAAGTAGCACAACTGGCCGGAGGTCTGAAGCTTCGGCACGTAGCCATTGAGGTAGACCCGGTCAATGCAACTGACCGTGAGCGAGACATGGTTCTGTAGTATGCTGTGCAGGTTGGCGAGCATCGGTGGGTGTCCTCCTTCAGAGGTGCTTTCATCAGCGCCATCATACTCGCTCAACGCAGGGGGCGCCGGTCTCTTCAACGGCCGGCGCCCCTCTGCTCGTCGGTTTGAGGCGAAGCTTCGCTAGCAGCCTGTCGGAGAGAACGTCTCTGGTCCTATTTCGGGCGGTCCTGGCCACGAAAGTGGGGCAATTGGTCGCTCCTTCCGCCGCGAAACGGCCATCCCAGGACCGGTTTGCTCACCGAAATGGCTCTCTCCGACAGACTGCTGGGCCCGCCCTTCAGGGCGGCGGCCCCCAC
Organism: Chloroflexota bacterium; assembly: GCA_016210245.1. GTDB lineage: Bacteria > Chloroflexota > UBA6077 > UBA6077 > JACQUR01 > JACQUR01. The sequence continues at coordinate 1,891 of JACQUR010000522.1, read as the reverse complement.
CAGCACACCGGATTATTTCCGCAACCTTCATCAGGGCGGCAGCCTCCCCCTTCAGGACGAAGCCCCTCCTGCTCCCGGGAGGCGACTTACACCCGTGCGATTGAGTACACTCTCAGGCGACGCCGCGGCTGAGGGGGGCGGAGACGAGGGGTCCTTCGACACGCTCAGGATGAGCCTTCGACAGGCTCGGCAGGTGCGCATCGACCGGCAGGAGGGCGACCTGCTCTCGCCACCCCTCAACTGGCGGCACCAGCCCTTCACCCTCGATCCCGAGCAGCCGGCCCGTTACCTGGCGGTCACCAACGTGCCCCTGATGGCCGGGGTGCGGGCTTTCAAGAAGGAGCGACGACGATGATGGCGCAACAGGCGGCCATGAGCCAGCAGCGGACCAGCTATCGCGACCTGCGCGAGTGGCTTCAGCGGGTGGACGCGCTGGGCGAGCTGCGCCACCTGAGCGGCGTAGGCTGGGAAGAGGACATCGGCCGCATCACCGAGATGCTCCAGCACACCGACGGCGCCCCGGCCGTGTTGTTCGACGAGGTGCCGGGCTACCCGAAGGGCTACCGCGTCCTGGTCAATGCCCAGGGCGAGCGGCCTCGCCTGGCCGTGACCCTGGGCCTGCCATCGAACATCGGCGCGCTGGAGTTGATGGACGAGTGGACCGCGCGCATGGACGCGCTGCAGGCGCTGCCCGTGGAGTGGGTGAGCGACGGGCCGATCGCCGAGAACGTCTTCGAGGGCGAGGCGATCGACCTGTGGAAGTTCCCCAGTCCCATGTGGCACCAGGAGGATGGCGGGCGCTACCTGGGCACGGGCGACGGCGTGATTACGAAGGACCCGGAGAGCGACTGGGTCAACATGGGCACCTACCGGGTCATGGTTCACGACGAGCGCCACACCGGCATCTACATCTCCCCGGGCAAGCACGGCTACATCCACCGCAACAAGTACTTCGACCAGGGCCAGCCGATGCCCGCGGTGGTGCTGGCCGGCATGGACCCGCTGCTGTTCATCGCGAGCTGCATCGAGATCGCTCCCAATGTCTCGGAGCTTGAGTGGGCCGGCGGCATGCGCGGGCGGGCGTACGAGTGCCTGCGCGGCAGATACACGGGCCTGCCCATCCCCGCCTACGCCGAGATCGCCCTGGAGGGCTTCCTGTACCCCGATCGCCAGCGGCTGGAGGGGCCCTTCGGCGAGTGGACCGGCTACTACGCCTCGGCCAGCCGCCAGGAGCCGGTCTTCGAGGTCAAGGCGCTCTACCATCGCCACGACCCCATCATCCTGGGCGTGCCGCCGCAGAAGCCGCCCTACGAGGCGCACCGCTTCCGCGAGTACCTGCGCTCGGCTAACCTCCGCCGCGAGCTGCGGCTGGCCGGCGTGCCGGACGTCACCGCGGCCTGGTGCCACGGGGTGGGCGGCTGCCGCCTGTTCAACGTGGTGGCCATCAAGCAGCGCTATCCCGGCCACGCCCGCATGGCTGGCCACGTGGCCGCCATGTGCCGCGCTGGCGCCTACCTGGGCCGCATCGTGGTGGTGGTGGACGACGACATCGACGTGACCGACCTGAACGAGGTCGTCTGGGCCATCTGCACCCGCGCCGATCCCGAGCGCGACCTAGACCTGATCAAGCGCGCCTGGAGCGGCCCGCTGGACCCGGCCATCAGGCCGGGCGAGAAGGGTTTCAACTCGCGCATCATCATCGACGCCACCCGCCCCTGGGAGTGGCGCGCTGAGTTCCCGCCGGCCATCGGCCCCACGCCCGAGTACAAGCGCGAGACGCGCGAGAAGTGGGGCTGGATTCTGAAATAGGGGTGGGCGGCTCGATCGTCCGCGGACGATCGAGCCGCCCACCCCTATTTCAGAATCCAGCCCCACTTCTCGCGCGTCTCGC
>JACQUR010000521.1 GCA_016210245.1 Chloroflexota bacterium | reverse complement strand
CGCCAGGGTCACCGTCGGCTTGGTTGCCCTGGCAAGCGCCACCAGTTGTTCCGTTGTGATCGGCTGGCCTCGCGTGGCCTCATAAGCTCGACGGATCAGACCGGCGAGGTCGGCCCCGGTGAACCGCTCCGTCGGCTTCACAAGCTGTTCCACGTCTACCCGGTCCGCGCCAGGCTTGCCCTGCAGATGCCGCTGCAAGATGAGCCGGCGAGTCTCGGGGTCTGGCGCCGGCACGTAGATAACCTTGTCGAAGCGGCCCGGCCGTAGCAGGGCGGGATCGATCTGGTCGGGTGCGTTCGTGGCCGCCATCACCACTACCTCACCCATATCCCTCACGCCATCCATGAGACCCAGGAACGTGGCTACCAGGGTGCGGTAGATACCCGCCATCGTCTGCACGTCCCCGCCTACCCGCGGCGGCACGATTGCCTCGATCTCGTCGAAGAACAGAATGGACGGCGCGCACTTCCGGGCTTCTTCGAAGGCGTTCCGGACGCCCGCCTCCGAGTCACCTACGTACTTGTTGAGCACCTCGGGCCCGGCGACGAGCACGAACCCAACGCCCAGCTCCGAGGCGGCGGATCGTCCAAGGAGCGTCTTACCCGTTCCTGGTGGGCCGTACAGCAAGATTCCACGGGTGGGTTCGATGCCAGCGCGCACCAGGCGCTCACGCAGCTCCCCGTTCGTCAGCGGCTCCAGCGCCTCCCGCACCTCGCGCTTCACGTCGTCGTAGCCGGCAGTATCATCCCAGCGCGCGGCCCGTATTCTGGCGCCGGCGCCGTCCTTGCGGGGCCTGCTTGCACTGGAGACGGATCGAGAAGAAGGGCTGCCAACCAGACCGAGGATGCCCACGAGGCACCAGGTGAGGAGCCCGGTGGCCACCGCGAGGACAATCGGCACCGTCTCGGGCCGGGCCCCGCGCAGCACCGCCAGACCAAGGACCACGGCAACGGGCGCTACGCATGCGGCTGCCAGTTGGATAGGCCAGCGCCGCGAGGCCACGACCACGCGGCCACCTACCAGGCCCGCAAAGGCCCACAGCCCCATCAACTTCAGGTACGGGAGAGGCTGGGCCAGGACCGCTTCGGCCCATGGCTGAAGGGCACGGTCGAACACGACCTCCAGGCGATTCCACCACTCGCCGACCGCCGCAGGCCCACCCAGGGCAACGAGCGATGGCGTGGACACGGCCAGTCCGCTCCACGGGATGTCCGTGCCCACGGCGACGACGTACACGCTCAACACCAGGGCCTGGAGGAACGCCTCCCACCAGGCCATATGGGCAAAGACGAGGGTCGCCACGGCCAGGGGCGCCAACGCCAGGGGAGAGGTGGCGGCCCACGGTGTGGCCGCCAGCAGCGCAAACCGCACCGGCGCTGCGTGGTCCTGGCGCTCCCGCACGAACAGCGCGACCAGCAAAGCTCCCAGGGCCACGATCGCCGCCAGGGCCAGCGAGGTCATGGCCACCCAGAGCGCCACGACCGCGAGCAAGAGCCACCGCCCGATGCTCGGTAGCAAGAAGGCCAGCGTGCCCACTGCCGTAACCCAGGCAACGCTCGGCACATCCAGCAGCAGTGGAGTATCGTGGAGGATCGTTGCGGCGATGGCCGCCAGCAAGCCGCAGTAGATCAATCGCGACAGCAGTGGGCGCTGGGACCAGGCCCACCGCCTGCCGGCTGCCAGCGCTCTCCAGAGCGCCTGGCGATGTAGGATGCCTCGGTCCAGTTGCAGCATGGCTCACCTCCGCGCAGAACACCGCCGAATGCCTGCGACGAGGCCTTCATCCAGTTCGCCCGCCGATCCCATGTCTTGCACACCTTCTTCCGTCACGAGGAGCCACAGCCGTTGAAGGTGGTGTCGAAGGCGCCAGCGGTGGCGGGGAAGTCGGCGGAGTAGGTGTCGCCCGTGACGTAGGCGCTGCCCGCCCCGTCCACGGCGATGCCGTTGCCCCCGTCGGAGCTGCTCCCGCCCAAGAAGGTGGCGTAGGTCAGGCTGCTGCCCGCGGGGCCCAGCTTGGCCACGAAGGCATCCCCGCCACCGCTGTAGATCGTGCCGAAAGCGCCTGCCGCGGCGGGGAAATCGGACGAGTAGGTTCAGCCCGTGACGTAGGCGCTGCCCACCCCGTCCACAGCGATGCCAAAGCCCCCGTCGGAGCTGCTCCCGCCCAAGAAGGTGGCGTAGGTCAGGCTGCTGCCCGTGGGGGTCAGCTTGACCACGAAAGCGTCGTAGGTGCCGCCGTTGAGGCTCGGGTCGAAGACGCCCGCCGTGGTGGGGAAGTCGGCTGAGTAGGTGTCGCCCGTGAGGTAGGCGCTGCCCGCCCCGTCCACGGCGATGGCAGAGCCCTCGTCGGTGTCGCTCCCGCCCAGGAAGGTGGAGTAGAGCAGGTCGGAGGCGCCGGCAGCGGACACCCGTTCGGCCGCGGCGCGGGCAAGGGTGAACGGCAGGCTCAGGGTGTCACCCTGGACCGACCTTACCCCCAGCCCCTCGCCCACAGGAAGAGGGGAGCCAGCGGCGGTCACCACCTGGGCGAGGTCCAGTCTCAGGTCGCCCACCTCGGTGGTGATGGCCAGCAAGCCGTCTTCCTCCAACGAGAGGCGGGTGGCTCCTTCAACTCGCAGTTGAGCGTTTCGCAGCACGGCGGGACTGTGCGCTCCCGCCCCTGCTGTATCCCGCACCACGAAGCGCTGGGCCAGGCGGCCGCCCTCGCCGCTGAGCTCCAGGTCCACGCCCGGGTAGAGATCGACGTAGCGCACCCCACCCCAGACGGGCACGTTGGGCCGCCACTTGCCCGGGTCGTTGCCCAGGAAGTAGGAAACCACGGTGTCGCGGCGGTTGAAGCCCTCCACGCGGGGATGGGGGTTGGCGTTGGTTGTAGGAGAGCTTGAGGTGGACGCCGGGACGGACCTCTCCCCCCGCCCCTCCCCGACGCGGGGAGGGGCGGACGGACCTCTCCCCCGGCCCCTCCCCTGCCAGGGGAGGGGAGTCCCCACGCCCCTCGGGTGCTCCCCCTTCCCTGCCAGGGAAGGGGGCCGGGGGGTTAGGTCCGGCCACCGTCACCCACACCCCGTCCTCGGCCAGGTGAACGGTTCCCTGGGCGCCCCGCACCTGGAAGCGGGCGCGGGGGTCGAACTGGCCGGCGT
>JACQUR010000038.1 GCA_016210245.1 Chloroflexota bacterium | reverse complement strand
GGCCGATCTGGGGGTGTACGTGGGTACGTATAGCCAGCCGATGATCCCCAGCCTCTACCAGCCGGTGTGCGACCCGATGGACACCATCCGGACCATCAAGGCGATCGGGGCCGAGCGCTGCATCATCGGCAGCGACTTCGGCCAGGTGCTGCACGTCAAGTCCATCGACGGCATGCGCATCTTCATCCGCGCGCTGCTGGGCTTCGGCATCAGCCGCAAGGAGATCACCACCATGATCCGCGACAACCCGGCGAAGCTGATGTGGCTAGAAGCATGGGAGGACCCCTGGATCGGGGTCCGATGATCCGGGGCAATGCCGCAAAGCTGACGTGGCTGGAGTGATCTGCTGGCAGCCTGTCGGAGTGAAAACCATCACTCTCATTCTCGCGGTCTCCCGGGCTGGTGTGGACGCGCTTTGCTCATCTGCGATGCTCAGTGCTATGTTTGAACCAGGCTGAAGGCGCAGCGCGCGATGCCAGGCGCAGAGGAGGCTGAGCTATCGTGACGGTGAAAGAAGAGCTGCACCGCCTGGTGGATACGCTGGGCGATGAAGATGCGTGTGAGGCGCTCGATTACCTGCAGTGGCTGCTGGCGGGGCGCGAGGGGTTGACCGACGAGGAGATTGCCCGCGTCCATGCGGGCGAGGCGGAGATCGAGCGGGGCGAGTACATCACGCTTGACGATCTCCAGCGCCAGTTCCGCGCGTGAGCTACCAGGTCCGCATCGCCCGACAGGCTGAGCGCTACCTCCAGCGGCTCCCTCGCCCGATCCAGGAGCGCATGCTTCGGCGCCTCCAACAGATCGCCGAAGATCCCTACGGCCCACACACCAAGCCTCTGGAGGGGCTCTCCGGGCGGCGGGCGGCTCGGGTCGGCGGCTGGCGGATCATCTTCGCCGTGGACGACGAGGCCAGGCGGGTGGACGTCAGTGACATCGGCCCCCGGGGAGACGTCTACGGCCACATGTAGCCGAGTGACCAAGAATGCGAATGGCGGCTCGTGCCCGCTCCTCCTGGCCTCCGCTAGGGCTATGGTGGATCCCGAGGTAGACCCCTTCGGGATCATCGCCACGGGCAACTTCAAAGGTGGCACTGGGGTAGCGTCTGCGGATCAGCCCTCGCAGTTCGGCGAGGGCGTGCTCGATCTGGGCATCGGCTGTACTCACATGCTCGACACTCATCGCATCTCACCTATCGGAGCCATTGTAACACGATACGCCAGGGTCGCCTCCTCAGCACGTCACAAGCCAGCACGGCACGTCGCCTCAACGGGCCTTCAACTCCAGGCATAGGGCACCCCATGTTCACAGGAATCGGGGGCTCACTACTTCTTGAACGTGTATCCACACAGCCGTGTTTCGGAGTACAATAGCGTCGACTCGGACGCGCTGACCTCCGGCGCGCCAGCAATGGTCGCCGATGCGTCGGAGGGAGCAAATGGCGAAACCGGCTGAGTCATCGCGACCTGGCCGGTACTTGTTTGCGCGGTGATGGCCGTCCGTTCGCGACTCAAGCAGCCCCCGGGCGGCTCCACCGCGGCCATGCGAGGGGGACGTGCCTCCAACGCCCTGGTTTCGCCGGCTCTCCCTGGTTATCCTGGTGGGTGTCCTGCCGCTCCTGGCAGGCGTACCGCTCCCCCTGACGGGCAGCCGCGCCAGCGCGGCTCCCGCACCCACACCCATCGCCCGCCCCCCCGACCCCAAACAGGTAGGCAAGACCCTCGCCTCCAGCGGCCCGCTGTTCGTCGAGAACGTCGGCCAGTTCGACCCCCGCGCCCGCTTCCAGGTCCGTGGCCTGCTGGGCACGGTGCATCTGGCGGAGGATGGGATCTGGGTGATGGTAGTGGAGCGCTCTTCTCCGACCAGGGGAGACGCGGGAGCCGGACCTAACCCCCCGGCCCCCTTCCCTGCCAGGGAAGGGGGAGCCGGCCAGGGACCGGGGCGGCACCCCTCCCCTGGTAGGGGAGGGGCTGGGGGAGAGGTCCGGCGTGGCGTCCACCTCAAGCTCTCCTATGACGGCGCCAACCCGCGGCCTCGCATGGAGGGCATCACCCGCCGCGATACCGTGGTTTCCTACTTCTTCGGCAACGACCCGGCCAGGTGGCGCCCAGACGTCTCCGTCTGGGGCGGGGTACGCTACGTGGACATCTACCCGGGCGTGGACCTCGAGCTGAGCGCCGAGGCGGGTCGCCTGGTGCAGCGCTTCGTGGTGCGCGACCTGGCGGGAGGCGCACAAGGACTTGCCCTGCTGCGGCAGGCACGACTGCGGGTCGAGGGCTCAAGCGGCCTCGCCTTGGCGGACGACAGCCGGCTGGCCGTCGCCACAGAGATCGGCAACGTGCGCCTGGAACTGGCCCACCTCAGCACCGCCAATGGCTTCCCCCTGTCCCTGGGCGAGGCGTTGGGGGCCAGGTCCGTGGAGGGCACCATGGTCCGGCTCCCCTTCGCCCCGGCGCCGTCTACACCCATGGGAGCGCGAACGGCGGCCGCCTCGGACCTGCTGTACGCCACCTTCCTCGGTGGGAGCGACTCCGATGGCGCCTCCGACATTGCCGTGGATGCGGCTGGCGCTGCCTATGTTACGGGCGAAACCCGGTCTACCGACTTCCCAACGACCGCGGGCGTCTTCGACCCGAGCCACAACGGCGACCGGGACGTGTTTGTGGCCAAGCTGAACCCCACGGGCAGCGGCCTGGAGTACGCCACCTTCCTGGGCGGGAGCGGCCGTGACAGGGTCTCTCGCATCGCCGTGGACGGGGCGGGCAGCGCCTACCTCATAGGCTTCACCCCCTCGGCGACTTCCCCACCACGCCGGGCGCCTTCGACCCGACGTTCAACGGCGGCTCGGCCGACGCCTTCGTAGCCAAGCTGAGTCCCACGGGCACCAGCCTGGCGTACGCGACCTTCCTGGGGGGCGGCGGCGACGATTGGAGCGGGGGCATCGCCGTGGACGGGGTTGGGAGCGCGTACCTCGTCGGCACGACCGGGTCAGTGAACTTCCCCGCGACCCCGGGGGCCCTGGACACGACTGCCAACGGCAGCGCCCCCCAGGATGCGTTCGTGGCCAAGCTCGATCCCACCGGCAGCCGCCTGGCCTACGCCACCTTCCTGGGGGGAACTAGCGCCGAGTGGGGCCACGCGATCGCCGTGGACGCGGCGGGCAGCGCGTATGTCACGGGCCGCACCGCCTCGGTCGACTTCCCGGTTACGGCCGGCGCCTTCGACACGAGCCACAACGGCACCGAAGACGCCTTCGTGGCCAAGCTGGATCCTGACGGGAGCACTCTGGTCTACGCCACCTTGCTGGGCTCGAACAACGGCGATGGGGGCTGGAGTATTGCCGTGGATGGGACGGGGAATGCGCATGTTGCAGGCACGACCTTCGCCCCAGCCAACTTCCCCACCACCGCGGGAGCGTTCTCCACAAGCTACAACGGTGGTGAGCGGGATGCTTTCGTGGTGAAGCTCAACTCCACGACTTCCCTACGACCGAGGGCGCTTTCGACACCACCGAGTCTGGCCTCTCTGATGCCTTCGTAGTCAAGTTTGCCCCGTTCGCCGACTCCAGCCCACCCTCGCCGACGCCCACCGCTACTCCCACCGCGACCGCCACACCCACCTCGACGGCGACGCCAACTCTCGCTGCCTCGGCCACCCCGACGCCTGCCGCCACCGTCGCGCCGGCACCCGTCGTCGCAGCCATCAGCCCGACTGCTGGCCCCGGCAGGGGCGGCACGCAAACTACGATCGGCGGCCGCAACTTCCAGGGTGGTGGGAGTGTCGCCTTCGGTGGCCAAGCATCCAGCGAGGTGAACGTGGCGAGCGCCACCAGCCTCACGGCCCGGACGCCGGCCCATGGCCGTACTCCAGGCGACGTCAACGGCAGCGGTAGCGTGACCAGTGTAGATGCCCTATGCGTCCTCCGGGCCGTAGCCGCGTTGCCGGAGACCAGCGCCTGCCCGGCTGCGGCCCTCCAGACGGTGGTGGATGTGGTGGTGACCAACCCGGATGGCCAGAGCGGGACGCTGCCGAATGGCTTCACCTACCAGCACGGGGATGTGAACGGTAGCCGCAGCATCACCAGCGTGGATGCTCTGTGCGTCCTACGCCAGGTAGCCGCGCTCCCGGCCACGACCGCCTGCCCCACGACACCGACCGCCGCACCCATCGCCATGCCAACGGCTACCCTTGCGGTTGCTGCGAGCGCTACGCCAACGCGCGCAATCCCCCGCGCAACTCCCCGGGGTTCACCGTAACTCCCCAACGCACGGGCGTAGGTAGCGCCGCGTGCGCGGGACCGTCAGGTGGACCGCAGCTCCGGAGAAGCTGCCGCGGCCATTCCGTCGGCCATCTGCTCGAGCACATCCGCGACCAGGATGCGCGTCCCACGGAAGGTCGGCTGGCCATGACAGATAGCCGGGTCCGCCACAACGGTGTGGAGAACCCGTACTGGCGAAAGTGGTCATCAAACGCAAGAGCAAGGTGCAGGTTCAACCGTTCCATGACAGCGAAGCTGATCGCATCACAGAAGGAATAGGACTTGTCGCGATGCCGGGAGATTATCTCCTTGGCCTGACGCTCATCCGATGCTCTGGCCCGGCAAAACGAGACCTGATCTAAACCGTGCTCAAGGAACTCCCAAGCCGCCTGTCTTCCCAGGACGCGAAGCATTCCGGCGTGAGTCTCCACGACCACGTAGTTGGTGGTGAGGAGCCGGTAGCGCCCAACCACGATGCGTTGGAGCACTTGCTGGGCGTGTTGGTGGTAACGGTCACGGATATCGGCAAGAGCCAAGAAAGCGGAGGTGTCAACCAGGACCCTCCGCTCGCCAATGGACTCAGGAATCCTCTGCACAGGCTAGAGGCCAAGATCATGCTTGCGCCACGAAAATCCCCCCGGTATCTTACTATCTCCGATGCCAACAATCTTGAAGATTCCAGCCTTGTGGGTGAGAGGCTTTCCCTTTGGCCTCTTGACGACCTCGCTCGGTTGCTTGTCAGGCTGCTCACGGGCAACCCGTTCTTTGGTGGCCACAGGGATAGGCCCTCCTTCTCGTTCCACTGACCAAGTGTACCAGGGTCACCCTGGTCAGCGCCGCCTTCTTCGGGTCTGCTAAGTTCTTGTGCGTGGAGGTCGTAGGGGGCGACAGGGCCGTCGCCCCCTACGGCTCGGCCACCGCCTGCACAGAAACTGGTCACACCCCCTTCTTCACCCGGGTCCTGGCAATCCGCTACACGTGGCGCTCGCTACAGCCGCCACTGCCCCAGAAACGCCTTCGTTTCCCCGATGGTGTCCTCCGTGGCGGGCACGTAGGGCAGGATGAGGCGCGTGGCGCCGGCTTCGAGGTAGGGCGCGACGCGCTCCTGGACCTCGTCGGCGGAGGTGGCGCCCACCAGGGGCAGGCCGTCCAGCAGGCGATCGGTCACCGCGGCCATGGCCGCTTTGAAGCCGCCGCTCTGGTACTGCTCGCGGATGCGGGCTGAGTCCTCGGCGAAGCCCATCTGGGCGATCATGTCGCGGTAGTAGTCGGCCAGGTTGTAGAAGGTGAGCACCTGCTTGAGCCGCCGCCGGGCCACCTCGCGGTCGGGGTTGACGCAACAGCGTACCTTGACGATGAACTCGAGCTGCGCCGGGTCGCGTCCAGCCTCGACCGCCCCCTGGCGGACGTTGCTCACGATGTGGCGTACGCGGGCCGGATTGGCCATGTTGACGATGATGCCCTCGGCCAGTCGCCCGGCCAGCCGCGTCATCTGCTCGCCCAGACCAGCGAGATAGACGGGCACGCGCGGGTGGCGGGGTCTCCAGGAGAGCTTGAATGGGCCCGGCTGGTAGAGCTCGCCATGGTACTCCACCCGCTCGCCCGTGGCGACCGCTCGGACGATCTCGACGTACTCGCGCACCCGTCTGAGCGGACGGTCGAAGGTGCCCTCGTGCCAGCCAGCGATGTTCCGGTTGGCTACGCCGAGCCCCAGGAGCAGGCGCCCGTCGGACAGGTCGTTGATGGTGGCGGCCTGGATGCCGAGCGTGATCGGGCTCCTGCCAAACACGTGGTAGACCGCCGTGCCGAGCTTGATGGTGCGCGTCCGGGCGGCCATGGCTGAGAGCAGCACCAGCGGATCGGTGCTGTTGGATTCGCCCTTCCAGACCGCCCCGAAGCCCCGCTCCTCAGCCAGCTCGGCCAGCTCGACCGTCCCAGCGGCCGGGTAGAAAGCGCCAGAGTTGAACTCGACGTCGAAGTGCATGCTTCTTCACCTGTCCACAGCTCATCACTGAGACGAGGAGACGTTCACCACGGAGCCACGGAGACACGGAGTCTTCTTAGAAAAAGCTCCGTGTCTCCGTGTCTCTGTGTCTCCGTGGTGAACCCTCGTCCTTGCGTCTCCGTGGGGAACCTCCGCCCTCAGGAGACTGCGGCCTGCGCGGGCGCGCGCAGGCGCTCCCAGGCGGCGATGACCTCGTCGGCCCTGGTTACCACGCCAAAGTAATGGTCGAAGTGCTCGATGGCGTTGGCGTGAGTGCGCGCGTCGCTGGAGCCGCAGCAGTCCTCCACGAGCACGACGTAGTAGTCGAGCATGAAGGCGTCGCGAGCCGTGGACTCGACGCACACGCTGGTCGCCACGCCCGCCATGAGCAGGCTCTTGATGCCCTTGCTGCGCAGGATGAGGTCGAGGTTGGTGCCTACGAAGCCGCTGTAGCGGTGCTTGGTCACCACGATCTCGCCTGGCTGGGGCTCGAGCTCGTAGAACGCGGCGCCCCACTCGTCCGCGCAGACGAGCGCGGTCCCGGTCCGCTGGCGCTGCTCCACCCGCGCCTCCGACTGGGCATGCGGTGGCGCCTTCATGCGCACGAAGATGATCGGCATCTGGACCTGGCGCGCATGAGCGAGCAGGCGGTGCAGGTTGGGCATCATGGCATGCACGTGCGCCCTGTTCTTGCCCTCTCTCTGTCTGGCGCCCTCGCTGCTGCAATAGTCGTTCTGCACGTCGACGATCACCAGGGCCGCGTGCCTGGGATCAACCTGCTCCTCCAGCGTGCGCAGCATCGTGCCCTCCAATTCCTTCTCGGCTCTTCCATACAAAGACGGGGAGACGTTCACCACGGAGACACGGAGACACGGAGAGCTCTTGCTAAGAAACTCCGTGTCTCCGTGTCTCCGTGGTGAACCTCGTCCTCGTAGCCCGCGGCGAACGGCGTCCTCAGGAGGCCGCTACCTGGGCGGGCTCGCGCAGCCGCTGCCAGGCGGCAATCACGTCGTCCGCCTTGACCACGATCCCGAAGTAGTGGTCGAAGTGCTCGACCGCGTTGGCGTGGGTGCGCGCGTCGACGGAGCCGCAGCAGTCCTCGACGAGCACGACGTAGAAGTCACGCATGAAGGCGTCGCGCCCGGTGGACTCGACGCACACGCTGGTCGCCACTCCCGCCATGAGCACGCTCTTGATCCCCTTGCTGCGCAGGATGAGCTCCAGGTTGGTGCCCACGAAACCGCTGTAGCGGTGCTTGGTGACCACGATCTCGCCCGGCTGCGCCTCGAGCTCGTACAACGCGGCGCCCCACTCGTCCGCGCAGACCAGCGCGTGGCCGGTCCGCTGGCGCTGCTCCAGCCACGCCTCCGCCTGCACGTGGGGCGTTGCCTCCAGGACCACGTGGAAGACGGGCATCTGGACCTGGCGCGCGTGGGCCAGCAGGCGGTGCAGGTTGGGCATCATGGCCTGCACGTGCGCTCGGCTCTTGCCCTCCTTCTCTCTGGCGCCCTCGCTGCTGCAGAAGTCGTTCTGCACATCCACGATGATCAGCGCCGCGTGCCTGGGATCGACCTTTTCCTCGAGTGTGCGTAACATCATCCCCTCCATTGTGCCGTGTACGGACCATTCTAACCGAGCCGCGACCCTTCGATCCTTCGACAAGCTCAGGATGAGCGAAGGTTCCCGCTCATCCTGAGCTTGTCGAAGGATCGAAGG
>JACQUR010000512.1 GCA_016210245.1 Chloroflexota bacterium | reverse complement strand
CGCCCCGGCCGGGCAGCCCCTCGCCCCCGAGGACTCGCCCAGGTCAGGCGCCGGCGCTCCCGGCTGCTCCCCCGGCCGCAGCCTCGCCCGCACGACCCACCCGGCGCCGCCCTCCGCTCTGGCCCGTCCGGCGGCGCCAGGAGGTTCGGCTCGCGCGGCCCCGGAGCGCGGCGCGTCTGGCCTGGGCGGCGCCTCGCGAGCGGGTGGCTGCGCGGCCAGGGCGGGCTCGCCAGAGGCCGGTAGGCCACGGGGCGTGGAGCGGCTCGCCCGCGCAGACAGGAGGTCTGCGCTCCCAGAGGGGCGGCGCTCCGCGCGGAAACGTGATCCGCACCCCCTTGTTGGAGCTCCTGCTCGCTGGCAAACGCCGGTGGTGCTGCGGTTACTCCGGGTAGGGCGCCACCAGCGGTGCCTCGTCCCGCACCCCCATGGTTGCCAGGGGCTGGCGAGGGTAGACGGCCAGGCCGTGGCGCAGGCCGATGATCCAGCCCTCCTGGCCGGCTCGCACCTCCCCCCCACCCACCGGGCGGCCGAACACGTCCCGCAGCTCGGCCACCACCTGGTCCGGCCCAACGGTGGCGCCAGCGGCCACGCGGTACGAGATCAATCCGGCCGTGGGGGCACGGGGGTGGTCCTCGCGCCGCAGCGGGTAGTCCACGGCGGGGCCGGGCACGAAGGGGATGGGGTGCAGGGTACCCTCGACCATCTCGGCCAGGACGAGCGCGTTCTGGAGCGCGAGCACCGCCGCCTCCAGGGCCGACGGGTCGACCACGAACGGGGCGCCCAATTCCAGGGTGAGGGCGGGGATGCGGGCGACGTTGGTGCAGGCGCCGCTGAGCGAGCGGTGGAGGTGCTCGGCCACGTAGTGCTGGGGAGGGAACTCGTTGACCACGGGCAGGCCGAGGCCGCGAGCCACCACCTCCAGCCGCCGCGCGAGCTGCTCGGCCGCAGCGCAATCGGCGGGCTCGGCGTACAGCACTCGGTCGCGAATCACGTGGGGCACGGAGTGGATGGAGGCGCAGTGGAGGTCCAGCAACAGGTCGGCGCTCTGGCGGACCCAGTCGAACAGGACCGCCGCGGCCTGCTCGTAGGCGGAGTCGTGCGCTGCCGGCGCTCCGCCGGGCCGCGGCAGAGCGGGGAACTGCCGATTGGGATCCTCCGTGCCCTCCGCCCAGTAGTACGGGGCGCGGGCCATGCTGCGCAGCCCGGCCGGGTTGAGCGACGGGACCGCCACGATGGTGCCGCGCAGGCGCTCGGCCAGCTCCGGGCGAACCACACGGTGCAGCGCGGCGATGCCCGTCAGCTCGTTGCCGTGGATGTTGGCCGTCAGCCAGAGCGTCGGGCCGGGCTCGCGTCCCTGGAGCAGCATGAGCGGCCAGGCCTCGGCCCGTCCGCTGGGCAGCGGCAACAGCTCCGCAAACCCGCACACCAGCTCCCCTGGCCGGGCCTCCAGCTCACCCAGGCGCAACCGCCCACTCCCTGGCACGCTCCCTCCCCGGTGCCATTATAGACAGCACGGTGTGAGGGGCGCTCAGACAGAGGCTGTGGGGTGCGGCTCCTCACTGGCCTTTCTTGTGGCCTTCTATCTTGTGGTGCTTGCGCACCGTGCGGGCGGCGACTTCCTTCTCGCGGCCCTTGTAGCGGCCGGAGCGCTGGGCGGACTCCTTGACGTGCTCGTACATCCGCTGCTCCTCCGGCCCCACGCCGGGCACGTGCTCTTTCCCAGGCATCGTTCGCTCCCTGGCTCGGTAGTGACGACTGATGAGTGGGACGAGCTTTTCTCATCACTCATCAGCTCTCCCCCGGGAGCAGCAGGGGCTGTGCCACCGTGCTGAGTCGACAGACAGTTCACAGTCGACAGGGCGCTGGCGGACTGTGACTCGTCCAAAGCCAGGTCCACCCGCCGCTCTGATGGAGGTGGTCGAATGCTTCCGGTCCTGGCTGGTGGGGGCCGCCGCCCTGTTGAAGGGCGGACCTGGGCCCGCCCTTCAGGGCGGCGGCCCCCACCAGGTACACCGGATTATTTCCGCCACCTTCATCAGGGCGGGCCTGGCGGCTCGAGCCCCGCTCTTCAGGGCGGCGGGTGAGCAAGTCGTCAGATCAGCGGTAACGCAACGCTGGCAAGCTGTCGACTGTCGACTGTCGACTGTCGACTTCGCTCGGTTCCCATGCCCTGCCCAGCTCGAATTGGGTATCATTGGGCCGAACCGGACTGGGCACTGAGGAGGTGGAGCAAGCGATGGCGGAGACGATCTACCGGCCCGGGCGGCCCCAGGCAAGCGAGCCGCTCCCGGAGGACGCCCACAGGGTGCTGGACTGGCTGCGGCAGCGCCAGGGGCCGGGTCGAGCGCGCATCTTCTCGGCCATCGAGGTCGCCCGCGGCGTCTTCGGACGAGCCGAGGGCCCGATGCCAGGGGTGATGTTCGACCCGGCCCTGTGGCCGCGGGTGAAGCAGGCGCTGGCGCTGCTGGAGCAGCGCGGCCTGGTGGAGCGAGCGCAGTTGCCCCAGGGCGACCTGGGTTACCGGCTGGCGAGTCCTGAGTCCTGAGTGTGAACTGAGTCCTGAGTCCTGAGTCCTGAGTGTGAGATGAGCGGGAAGAGCTATCGGTCGCCCCACATGTCGAAAGGTGTTGAGGACAGTAAGCCCCGACGGTCCAAGCCTGGCACTCAGGACTCAGCACTCAGCACTCAGCACTCAGCACTCAAGACAAGGAGGAACAGAATGACACGGCGGTATCTTCCCATCGGCCTGGTAACATTGCTGGCCATCCTGATCGCTGCCTGCGCGCCCGCCGCGGCGCCGAGTCCCACGGCTGTTCCGCCCAAGCCGGCGGCCACGGCCGCACCGGCCAAGACCGAGGCGAAGCCGGCCGCCACCACTGCGCCGGCCAAGCCCGCGGCCACCACCGCGCCTGCGGCCGCCAAACCGACCGACAAGCCGGCGCCCAAGCCGGCCTTCGACGAGAAGGCCGTGAGTGACTTCTACAAGGGCAAGACCATCCGGGTGGTGGTTGGCTTTGCCCCGGGCGCTGTCTTCGACACCTGGGCGCGGGTGCTGATTCGCCACATGCCCAAGTACATTCCCGGCAACCCGAACATGATCGTCGAGAACATGGCCGGCGCGGCCAGCATGACGGCCGCGAACCATGTCTTCAAGTCGGCGGCGAAAGACGGCACGGTCATCGGGAATTTCAACGAGGCGCTCATCATGAACCAGCTCAAGAAGCTGGAGGGCGTGGAGTTCGACGAAACCCAGTTCAACTGGCTGGGTGCCATCTCGAGCGCCACCATCGCCTGCCTGGCCCGCACTGACATGGGCAAGGGCACGATCAACTTCCAGGACATCCTGGGTCCCCAGGGCAAGCAGGTGATCCTGGGCTCCCAGGCCCCCGGCACCAGCACCTGGGATCACCCGATGCTCTTCAAACAGCTCCTGGGAGCCAACATCAAGCTCGTCTCGGGCTACCCGGGCAATACTCAGGTGCGCCTGGCGATCGAGTCGGGCGAGGTGGAGGGCTACTGCGGAACCTGGGAAGCGATGCTGCCGGCCACGAAGCCCTGGAAGGAGTCGGGCAAGCCGCCGTTTACGGTCTTCGTCCAGGAGGCGGCCAGCAAGGACAAGGACCTGCCCAATGTGCCCATGGCCCACGATTCCGCCAGGAGCGAGGCCGACAAGCAACTGTTCGCCCTCCAGAACTCGCCGCAGGAATTCACCCGGCCCTTCGCCCTCCCGCCGGGCGTGCCCGCCGACCGGGTGGCCGCCCTCCGGCAGGCCTTCATGGCCAGCTTCAAGGACCCTGCCCTGATCGAGGAGGCGAAGAAGGCCGACCTGGCGTTCGACCCACGTACGGGCGAGACGGTGCTGGCCAAGGTGAAGGAGATCCTGGCGACGCCGCCGGACACGGTGAAGCGCCTGAAGGATGTGATCGGCGAGTAGATCAGTAAAACGTAAAACGTAAAACGTAAAACGTAATGCGTAATGCGTAATGCGTGTACGTTTTACGTTTTACGTTTTACGTTTCAAGGAAGGGAGTGCGATGATCAGCGAAGACCTGCGTGAGTACATTGCCCAGGCCGAGGCCATGGGCCAACTCCAGCGCATCTCAGGGGCGCACTGGGACCTGGAGATCGGCGCGCTCACCGAGCTGCTGGTGGGCAAGAAGGCGCTCCTGTTCGACAGGATTCCCGGCTACCCGGAGCAGCACCGGGTCCTCTCCAACCCGATCCATACCTGGCCGCTGGTGAAAGCCGCGGCGGGCGTCCCGGACAGCATTCAGAGCAGGCTGGAGTCCGCCCGCTACCTCAAGGACCAGCTCAAGCAATTCCAGCCGCTCCCCGCCGAGGAGGTCGCTTCCGGTCCGATCCTGGAGAACGTCCAGCAGGGCGAGGCCATTGACGCCTGGAGCTTCCCCACCCCGCGCTGGCACGAGCTGGACGGCGGGCGGTTCATCGGCACCGGGGTCAACGTGGTCACGCGGGATCCCGACGACGGCTGGATCAACCTCGGCATCTACCGGGTGCAGGTCCACGAGAAGGACCTGGTGAGCTGCTTCATGTCGCCCGGGCGGCACGGGCTCATCCACTGCATGAAGTACTGGGAGCGGGGCCAGAACGCCCCGGTCGCCCTGGTGTGCGGGGCCGAGCCATCCTTGTTCCTGGCCGCCTCCAATATGCTGCCCACGGGTACCTCGGAGTACGGGTTCGCCGGCTGGCTGCGCGGCCAGCCCGTCAAGGTGGTGCGCGCCCCGGCCACCGGGTTGCCGGTGCCGGCTGGCGCCGAGTTGGTCATCGAGGGTGAGATTCCCCCGCCCTGGGTAGAGAAGCGGTGGGATGGGCCGTTTGGCGAATGGCGCGGCTACTACGACTTCGATCATCCCACGCCGCGCCCGGACGTCCCGGTGGTGCATGTCAAGTCGATCCTGTATCGGAACGACCCGATTCTGCTGGGAGCGCCCCCGCTCAAGCCGCCCTACGACTACTACTGGTACAACCTGATGCACTCCGCCTTCCTCTGGAATGACCTGGAGTCTGCCCTGGGCGTCCCGGAGGTGCGCGGGGTGTGGCTCCTGGAGTCAGGAGGCAACCACCTCATCGCCGTGGTCTCGATCAAGCAGCGCTACGGTGGGCACGCGATGCATGCGGCCATGGCGGTCAACGCCTCCCGCACGGGCGCGTACCACAACCGCTACACCATCATCGTCGACGACGACATCGATCCCACCGACATGGGCGAGGTGCTGTGGGCGGTGGCCACGCGCTGCGATCCCAAGGAGCAGACCACGATCCTCCCGGACACGTGGTTTGCGCCCGGGGACAACCTGCTCGGCCCGGAGCAGCGGGCGGCGCGCGACTTCACCCACTCGCGCATGATCCTCAACGCCTGTCGACCTTACTACTGGAAGGACAAGTTCCCTCCGGTCAACCGCATCGGCGCCGAGCTGAAGGCCCAGATCGAGGAGAAGTGGAAGGACGTGCTGGCCGCGGCCAGCGGACAAGCGACGGAGGCGCAGGCCGTGGCGCCCGTGCCACGGCCGCGCGCATAACGCAGGTGACGTTCACCGCCGAGACGCCGAGACACAGAGATTCTTTGAAAAGCTCTCGGCGTCTCGGCGTCTCGGCGGTGACAACAAGGAAGGGTGATGATAGCCGACGATCTGCGTGAGTACATTGCGCAGGCTGAAGCCATGGGCCAGCTCCAGCGCGTCTCGGGGGCGCACTGGGACCTGGAGATCGGCGCGCTCACCGAGCTGCTGGCTGGCCAGAAGGCGTTGCTGTTCGATGCTATTCCAGGCTACCCCGAGCAGTTCCGAGTCTTCACCAACCCCATCCATACCTGGCCGTTGGCGAAGGCCGCGGCGGGCGTCCCGGAGAGCGTGCAGCACAAGCTCGACGCCGCCCGCTCGCTCAAGGACAAGCTGAAGACGTTCGAACCGCTCCCCTGTGCAGAGGTCGAGTCCGGCCCGATCCTGGAGCACGTGCAGCAGGGCGAGGCCGTCGACGCCTGGAGCTTCCCGACCCCGCGCTGGCACGAGCTGGACGGCGGGCGGTTCATCGGCACCGGGGTCAGCGTCATCACACGGGATCCCGACGACGGCTGGATCAACGCCGGGGTCTACCGGGTGCAGGTCCACGAGAAGGACGTGGTGAGCTGCTTTATGTCGCCCGGGCGGCATGGGCTCATCCACTGCATGAAGTACTGGGAGCGGGGCCAGAACGCGCCGGTGGCCCTGGTGTGCGGGCATGGGCCAGCACTGCTCATGGCCGCCGCCAACGGCCTGCCCACGGGCGTCTCGGAATACGGGTTCGCCGGCTGGCTGCGCGGCCAGCCCATTGAGGTAGTGCGCGCCCCGGCGACCGGGCTGCCGGTGCCGGCCAGCGCCGAGCTGGTCCTCGAGGGTGAGATTCCTCCGCCCTGGGTAGAGAAGCGGTGGGATGGGCCGTTCGGGGAATGGCGCGGCTACTATGACTTCGATCACCCCACCCCGCGCCCGGACGTCCCGGTGGTGCATGTCAAGTCGATCTCGTATCGGGACGACCCCATTCTGCTGGGATCGCCCCCGCTCAGGCCTCCGCTCGATGGCTGGTACAACCTGCTGCACTCGGCCTTCCTCTGGCACGACCTGGAGCACGCCCTGGGTGTGCCCGAGGTTCGGGGAGCCTGGATGCTGGAGTCCGGCGGGAACTTCCTCGTCTCGGTCATCTCCATCAAGCAGCGCTATGGTGGCCACGCCATGCACGCGGCCATGGCGGCCAACGCCTCGCGCACCGGCGCCTATCACCAGCGCTACACCATCGTGGTGGACGACGACATCGATCCCACCGACCTGGGTGAGGTGCTGTGGGCGGTGGCCACCCGCTGCGATCCCAAGGAGCAGACCACGATCCTCCCGGACACGTGGTTTGCGCCCGGGGACAACCTGCTCGGCCCGGAGCAGCGGGCGGCGCGCGACTTCACCCATTCGCGCATGATCCTCAACGCCTGTCGGCCCTACTACTGGAAGGACAAGTTCCCCCCGGTCAACCGCCTCAGCACCGAGCTGAAGGCCCAGATCGAGGAGAAGTGGCGGGACGTGCTCTTCCAGTGCTGAGTGCTGAGTCCTGAGTGCTGAGTGAGGACCTCACTCAGCACTCAGGACTCAGCACTCAGCACTCCACCTTTATGCGCCCTGCACGCCGGGCTGTGCTGGTGCGGGCGTGGTGGAACCGTTTGCCCCTGGCCGGGCGCCGGGCATGGGGTGGGGGAAGCGGCCCCGGAACTGCTCCATTCGCTGGCGCAGCATGCCCATGGCGCCTCCCTGGCGCGCCACCAGGACGGCCGTGTTGGGATCATCCTTGGTTGCCACCACCACCTGGTCGCCGACCTGCAGCGAGAGCAGGGAGGCCCGCCCTCCCAGCACCCGGGTGTCGTTGGTCGCGCTGAAGGTGCGGCTCTGGCCCGCCGCGCCGCGCGGCTCGATGGTCACGCTGTTGGCAGCCACGGCGGTGACCTTGCCGCCGACCAGGTTCAGGGTGGTGCGGTTCCCCTGCTCGTCTACGAAGGTCAGAGAGCCCTCGGCCAGTTGCCCGGGCGCCAGGCCGGCCAGAGGACCGCGCATCCCCTGGGCACCAGGCTTCTGGGGCGTCGGGCGCGCGGCCAGGGTCACGTTCAAGGTCTGCTCGCTGCCGGCCCGATTGATCCTCAGCGCCAGCGTATCGCCCGACTTGGCGCCCTGGATCTTCCTGGTCACGTCCTCGGCGGTAGTGACCGCCGTGTCGCCGACGGAGAGCAGCACGTCGCCTTGCTGCACGCCAGCGCTCTGGGCCGGGCTGTTCGCCGCGACCCGGACCACTACCACGCCCTGGTCGACCTTCAGCCCCAGCCGGTCCTTGATCTGGGGAGTGATGTTGGCCACGGCTACGCCGAGAAACGCCTGCTGTTGGCCGGGCGTGGCCTGGGGCTGCGGGGTCTGGCTCGGCCGCTCCTGGGCGAGCACCAGCCCGCCGCTCGCCAGCAGAGCGATGGCGGCGATGAGGCCCACGCCCGCCAGCGCCGCACCGAGTACACGTACACGTCCGCGCATCATGGATCTTCCTCCACGGAGTCCAGATTTGGGCGGCTGGGCGAGCGGTCCACCCCTCGTGCGAGGTCGCCTCCCTATCCAGCTCCCTTTGCTTAAAGCGTACAAGATGCGTGCTAAACGACCATTAGGAGAATGTTAAAACTCTCGCCTCTTCCTTTACACTCTTGCCGGCCAGGGGCAGAGCGATGTGGAAGCTGGTCCCATCATCCGGCGTGCTGCTGGCCGAGAGGTCGCCCTGGTGGGCCTGGACGATCTCGCGGGCGATGGCCAGGCCCAGCCCGCTCCCCTCCGATGGGCCCGAGCGCGCCTTGTCGACCTGGTAGAAGCGCTCGAAGACGCGCGCCAGCTCCTCGGGCGGGATGTAGGAGCCGGTGTTGTGGACCGTGAGCAGCGCCCGGCCGCCGCGCGCGGAGGTCTCGCCCAGCCGGACGGCGATCTGGCCGCGGGGCGGGGTATGGCGCAGGGCGTTGCCGAGCAGGTTGTCGAGCACCTGCTCCAGTCGGCCGCCGTCGCCCTCAACGCTCGGCCGAGCCGCCACCTCCACCTGGAGGTCGATGCCTGCCTGTTCGGCGCGCCGGCGCATACGGGCGACGCAGGCCTGCACCACCTCCTCTAGCGCGACGGTCCGCCGCTCCAGGACCAACTGGCCGGATTCGATCTTGGAGAGGTAGAGCAGGTCCTCCACCAGGCGCTGCATGCGCGCCGCTTCCTGGTGAATGATCTGGCCCGCCTCGGCGTAGCTCTGGGCGTCCTTGAGCGTGCCGTCGACCATCGCCTGCGAGAAGCCTTGCACGGAGGTGAGCGGCGTGCGCAGGTCGTGGGAGACGTTGGCCAGCAGGTCGCGCATGGCCCGCTGGGAGCGCGCGACCTCGCGCGCCATGTAGTTGAAGGCCGAGGCCAGGCGGGTGATCTCGTCGCGCCCGCGCGCGGGAATGACCTGCTCGTAGTTGCCGCGGGCCATCTCCTCCGAGGCGCGGGTGATGCGCGCCAGCGGGCGCGAGATGGAGGCCGAGAGCACCAGGGCCACGGCCACCGAGACCAGCAGGGAAACCAGGGCTGCGCCCGCCAGGCGCGGCCACAGCTCCAGCCAGGCGGCGCGAATGCTCCCGCTGGGCGCTAGCAGGGCGACGTAGCTCGGGTCCTGGCGCCCCAGCAGGCGCTCGACCCGCTCGCCCATCGGGGTGGGCGGCAGCCGGACGGGCGCGGCGAAGAAGAGCACCTCGCCGTAGGGCCCCTGGTAGGAGCCGCGCGCGACCAGTTGCCCCCGACCGGGCGGGGGCAAGGGCCTGGAGCCATCCGGCAACACGAGGCGCGCCCCCAGGGCCTCGCCGGCCGTGTCGTGGACCACGATGCCCTCCGGGTCGATGACCGCGATGCGCACCCCCATCTCTCCCGCCTGGCGCTCCAGGAAGGCGGCCACGTCGCCTGGCGTGGCGCCCTGGAACTGGAGCACCCGTACCTGGTAGGAGATGGGCAGCACCAGGTCCTGGAGCCGGCTGATCTCGCGCTGGGTCTGGTACTCGGCCAGCAGGACGGCGAAGGCGCTGCTGGCGAGCAGCAGCGACAGGAAGATGACGCAGACGAAGGCCGCGATCAGACGGGCGCGTAGGGTGCCAAACATAGGTTCGCTCCGCGGTTAGAGCTGCTCGCGCAAAGGTCGAGCCGATCCCGGTGGGGCGGGCGTCTCTGCCCGCTCCACCGGGATCGGCTCAGCTCTCTTGCACATCGCCCTAGCTCCGCCGCCCGGGCCGGGCATCCGAGGCCTCCTGGGTGGCGACCAGCTTGTAGCCGACGCCCCACACGGTCTGGATGCGGGCCGAGCTGCCAGCGAGCTTGTCGCGCAGCCAGGTCACATGGACGTCCACGGTGCGCGAGTCGCCGTAGAAGTCGTAGCCCCAGGCCAACTGGAGCAGGCGCTCGCGATCGAACACCACGCCCGGGTGCTCGGCCAGGGCGGCCAGCAAGTCGAACTCCTTGGGGCGCAGCTCGACCAGCCGCTCCCCCACCCGCACCTCGCGCCCCTCCACGTCGATGCGCAGGTCTCCCACCTGCCGCACGCGGGAGGGGCGGGCCGCCCGCTCGGTGCGGCGCAGGACCGCCTTCACGCGCGCCACCAGCTCCCGTGGGTTGAACGGCTTGGTGACGTAGTCGTCGGCGCCCAGCTCCAGCCCGACCACCTTGTCCACGTCGTCGCCGCGCGCGGTCAGGATGATGATCGCCACCTCCCCATTCTCCCGCAGGCGTCGGCACACCTCCCAACCATCGACCTCCGGCATCATCAGGTCGAGGATAACCAGGGCGGGGTGGACCTGCTGGACCTTCTCCAGCGCCTCGCGCCCGTTGGCTGCGCTCTCCACCTGGAAGCCCTCCTGCTGGAGGTAGAGCTTGGCCAGTTGAACGATATTGCGTTCGTCGTCGGCGACGAGAATCGTCTGCTTCATGGTCTCAGTCAACAGTGTACAGCCAACCCTCGGTGGGCATCGACGCCCGAGCGGTCCTGACGATGCTCCGCCCCCTTCAGTATCGCGCATAGATGTTAACCCGGGGCTAACGCCTCGTTACCGGCAGGCTAAGCCGCCTGGTTGCCAGGCCACGGGTCGGCCCGCGGGCGCGGTTTTAGGGAGATTTCATGGTCCATTCCGCTCAGTGCGGGTTGGCGTCGCTATAGTCAGGTAAGCCACACCGCGAGCTGGTGGCTGGAGTCGAGGGCAGGGCGCCGAACCCGACGGGAGCGCCTCGACCGCCCGCTCCCCGCGGTGAAGGTCCATTCTGAAGAGGAGGAGACCGCGCAACGACTATGAGGTCCCTTTCATTGAGACGAGCACTCCTGGCCGGCGGCGTCGCGCTGCTGCTGGGTGGGGCCACCCTCGGGCTGGCCTTCGCTCAGCAGACCCCGACGCCCGCCCCCACTGCCCCGGGCCAGACGGCTCCGGCCAGGCCGGGCCACCAGGCGTTTCTGGATGCTCTGGCCAGGCGGCTCGGCATCACCACCGAGCGCCTGCAGCAGGCGATGACCGAGGCGCGCAACGAGGTGGGGTTGCCCGAGCGGGGCATGAAGCCCGGCTTCGGCCACGGCGGGCGCGGCCACAGCTTCGGCCGGGGCGGCCTGGACGCCTCGGCCGCGGCGCAGGCGATCGGCATCTCGGTCGATCAGCTCCGGCAGGAGCTGCCGGGCAAGTCCCTGGCGCAGGTAGCGCAGGCGCACGGCAAGAACCCGGCCGACGTGGCCACAGCGCTGAAGAGCGCCGCCAACCAGCGCATCGACCAGGCGGCCACCGCGGGCCGGCTGACCGCCGAGCAGGCGACGCAGCTCAAGCAGCAGACGGCCCAGCGCATCGACCAACAGATCAACCAGGTCGTGCCCGAGGGTGCTAAGGGCTTCCACGGCCGGGGGCCGAAGGCTCCGGCTACGCCCACGTCCTCGAGCTAGACCGAGGGGACGTTCACCACGGAGACACGGAGTCACGGAGAGTGCAGATTTGAGCGTGCAGCGTGCAGAGTCAATCTG
>JACQUR010000515.1 GCA_016210245.1 Chloroflexota bacterium | reverse complement strand
CTTCAGAGGCCCGTCAGCGCAACGGCCTGGAGGGAGAGGCATGTTTCCGCTAGCTCTGGCGTGGGCGGAGGCGTTGCGATTGCGCCCACTCGCGCGCCTGCTCTGCCGCCTGCACAGGATCGACATCGCCGGCTGAGGCTGGCTCTCTGAGCGATACCCCTCTGGTCGGTAGGGGCAGGCCCCCGTGCCTGCCCCGTCCTCCCGCCCGCGGGTGGGGCCGGGGCAGGCACGGGGGCCTCGGGGCAGGCACGGGGGCCTGCCCCTACCAAGCCAGGGCCTGTTCGAGATCGGCGATGATATCGGCCGCGTCCTCGATACCCAGTGAGAGGCGCACCAGGCCGTCGCCAATCCCCACCGTGCGCCGCTGGGCCGGGCTGAGGGCGCGATGGGAGGCCCGGGCGGGGTAGAGCACCAGCGAGTAGATGTCTCCGAGCGTGGGGGCCGGCAGGCACAGGCGGAGGCGGTCCATGAATGCCAGCACCTCCGGCGCGCCCGCAGCGCGGAGGTCGAACGCCACCACGGCGCCAGAGCAGCCCGGGCGGAACATCCGCCTGGCCAGGTCGTAGTGGGGGTGGTCCTCCAGGCCCGGGTAGTAGACCCGCTCGACGCGGGGGTGCGCCGCCAGCCAGCGGGCCACCGCCAGGGCATTGTCGCACTGGCGCTGCAGCCGCAGCGGCAGGGTCTTCAACCCGCGCAGCGTGAGCCACGCCTCGCTCGGCGGGAGGATGCCGCCAACGAGCTTGGCGACGGCGCGGAGCTGCTCCACCTCGTGCGCCCCGCCCACCGCCAGGCCGCCGGTGACGTCGCCATGCCCGCCCAGGTACTTGGTGGCGCTGTGGACGACCAGGCGCGCGCCGAGCGCCAGGGGCTGGCACAGGTAGGGCGAGGTGAAGGTGGCATCCACCACCAGGGCCGTGCCGTGCGGGCGGCACAACTCGGCCAGCGCAGCCACGTCGGCCACGCGCAGCAGCGGATTGGAGACCGTCTCCAGGAACGTCACCTTCGGGCGCTGCGCCTCCAGCGCCTGCCGCACGGCCGAGAGATCCCCCATGTCGACCCACTGGACCCGGACTCCGAGGGGCGCGAACAGGTTCAGGAAGAGCGCCTGGGTCATGCCGTACAGGTCGCGCGAGGCGAGCAGGGTATCGCCCGGGCCGAGCTCGAGCGCCAGCAGCGCGGCGTGGATGGCCGCCATGCCGGAGGCGAAGGCCACCGCGCCCTCGGCTCCTTCCAGCGCCGCCACGGCCCGCTCGAGCGCGGCGGTGGTGGGGTTGCCATAGCGCGTGTACACGTAGCCCGGGATCGTACCCTCGAAGACGGCATCCAGGTCCTCGGAGCGCTCGTAGTAGAAGCTGCTGGTCTGGTAGATCGGCGTCCCAACCGGGTACACGCCAGGCGGCGGCGCCTGCTCGCCCGCGTGGACCGCCAGGGTTGAGAAGGATAGAGGGCGGGAAGGCTCTTCCACGCAGGTCTCCTTCCAGTAGTTTGGGCGCAGCTTCGGTGGGAGCGGCACGGCATGCCGTGCCGCTCCCTCCGAAGCTGCGCCCTTCACAAGGCTAACTCAACCGCCGAAGACGACCTGTCCGTCGAAGACGGTCATCTCCACCCGCGTCTCCAGCAGCGCCTCGGGCGGCAGCGCGACGAGGTCGTGGGAGAGCACGACCAGGTCGGCCAGCTTGCCCGGGCTGATCGTTCCCTGGCTGGCAGCCAGCCCGGCCGCGGCTGCGCTGCCGAGAGTATACGCGCGCAGCGCCTCCTGGATCGAGAGCCGCTGCTGCGGATGCCAGCCCCCGGCGGGTGTGCCGTCCGGGCGCTGGCGGGTGAGCGCGGCGTACAGGTTCTTGAGGGGATCGAGGGCCTCGACCGGCGCATCGGTCCCGAACGCGAGCTGCGCGCCGGCCTCGAGCAGGCTGCGCCAGGCATAGGCGTGCGCGGCGCGGGGGCCCCAGTGGCGCTCCGCCAGCTCCAGGTCCGAGGTGGCGTGGATGGGCTGCATGGAGGCCACCACGCCCAGGCGGGCGAAGCGGGGCACGTCGGCAGGGTCCACGCACTGGGCGTGCTCGATGCGCACGATCTGGCCCCGCCGGGGCACGGCCGCGTCCACCCGCTCCGCGGCGTCCAGGACCATGCGCACGGCCGCGTCGCCGATGGCGTGGACCGCGACCCCGAGTCCAGCCCGGCGGGCCTGCGCGATCGCTGTCTCCACCTCCTGCGGCTCCATCGTCGCCAGCCCGCGGTTGTTCGGGTCGGTTTCGTAGGGCTGGAGCATGAACGCCGTCTGGGAGCCCAGGGTGCCATCGGCGAACAGCTTGACCGGGCCGAGGCGCAGGCGGTCGCCGCCAAAGCCGGTCTGGAGTCCCAGCGCCTCCGCGGCCGCCAGGCTGGCCCGAGGCAGCCCCATGAAGACCCGCACCCCCAGGCTGGCCTCGGCTTCCAGCGCCTGGAAGCACCAGAGCGCGTCCGCGTCCTCCAGGTCGTGGATGCCGGTGAGGCCCAGGCTCTGCGCCACCTTCACCCCGGCCACGAGGGTCGGCAGCAGCGCCTCTCGGTCCGGCCGCTGCACGCTGGCCCACACCAGCGCCTGCGCGTTCTCCAGCAGCACGCCCGTGGGCGCGCCGTGCGCGTCGCGCAGCATGCGCCCGCCGGCAGGGTCGGGCGTCTCGGCGCTCACCCCGGCCCGCTCCAGCGCAAGGCTGTTCACCCAAAGGGCGTGGCCGTCCCGGCTGCCCAGGAGCACCGGGTTACGGGGCGCAACCCGGTCGAGCACGGCTCGAGCGGGAAAGCTCTCCCCAGGCCACAGGTTCTTGTTCCAGCCGCGGCCCTCGATCCACTCGCCGGGCCGCGCTCGACGGATGCGGGCAGCCAGGCGGGAGGCGATGGCCTCCAGCGAGTCCAGGCCCTCCAGGTTGACCTGCTGGAGGCTGCGGGCGAAGTGGAGCAGGTGGACGTGAGCGTCGATGAAGCCCGACACGACGGTCCGGCCTCGCAGGTCCAGCGTCCGCGCGGTGGAGCCGAACTCGGCCTGCAGCCGCTCCGAGGTGCCCACGGCTAGGATGCGATTGCCCCGGATGGCCACCGCCTGTGCAAACGGCACCCGCGCGTCCATCGTGTAAACGCGGCCATTGGCCAGCAGCAGATCCATCCCGTCCTCGCTCGTCCTGAGCTTGTGGTTCGACAAGCTCACCATGAGCGGCTTTCCAGACCGCGCTGTTTCGCAAGGAAGAGCTAATGCCGGAAATGGCGCACGTCCGTGAAGAGCATGGCCATGCCCCACCGG
>JACQUR010000507.1 GCA_016210245.1 Chloroflexota bacterium | reverse complement strand
TGAGGACTCAGGACTTTCAACTCAGGACTTCGTGAGTGCTGAGTCTGGGCTTGGGACTCAGGACTCAGGACTCGGGACTGAAGAGAGCCGTTCGTTCCAGGGCACTCTGCGTCTCGGCGTCTCTGCGGTTCAGAAAGGCGCGTCAGGTACTGAGCCGAGAAACACTCAGCACTCAGCACTCAGCACTCAGCACTTCGTTGCGGCTGGAGCGGTCGTTCTGGAAGAGCGGATTGCTCCGCATCGTGGGCGTCGACGAGGTTGGCGTCGGTAGCCTGGCTGGCCCTGTGCTCGCCGCGGCGGTGCTGGTGCCTCCCCGCCGCCAGGCGATCGAGGGGGTGCAGGACTCCAAGGTCCTCTCCGCCCTGCAGCGCGAGCGGCTGGCGGCGGAGATCCGCCAGCGCGCGCTCGGTGTGGGCCTGGGGGCGGCCTCGGTGGCGGAGGTCGAGCGGCTCAACGTGCGCAAGGCCACGCACCTGGCCATGCGCCGCGCGCTGGCCCGCGTTGGCCCGTACGACCATGCGCTCATCGACGGGCTGAGGATCACGGACGTCGACCTGGGCCCCCATACCGCGATCGTGGACGGCGATGCCTCCTGCTACGCCATCGCCTGCGCCTCAATCGTCGCCAAGGTGGCCCGCGACCGCCTCATGCGCCTGCTCGGCGCGCGCTACCCGGCCTACGGCTGGGAGCGCAACGCCGGCTACGGCACCCCACACCACCTCCAGGCGCTGCGCGAGCTAGGACCCACCCCCTTCCACCGCCGCACCTACGCGCCGGTGCGGGCAGTCCTGAGCAAGATGATCTGATGGTGCCGTGAATTCTCCAGGGGCGCCGCCCAATCAAAGGCGGGGTCTGGACCAGGTCACGACGTAATCAGACCGAATTGGTTTATCAGGCATTTTTCTTGCGAAGCGCGCCCCGGTCGGGGGGAAGGGGGATTGGCGCTTCAGCGCCGCGGGATATCGATGCCAGGCTCAGAAGAGGCTGTACCCATCGAACTGGTGAGCCATAAAGCGCGGGTTTCTCTGTCGCCAGAGGCCCGGCCGAAGGTCCGCGGCAAGTTCCTCTACCTCAGCGATGAGAAGCTGTACCTCCGCGGCGTCACCTACGGCACCTTCCGGCCCAGCGAGGCCAACGGGGAGTATCCGGACCCGGCCGTCGTCGAGCGGGACTTCCAGACGATGGCAGCCAACGGCCTCAACTCGGTCCGTACCTACACCGTGCCGCCGCGCTGGCTGCTCGACGCCGCTCTCCGGCACGGCCTGCTTGTGCTGGTGGGTCTGCCGCTGGAGCGGTACGTCGCCTTCCTGGACGATGGAAAGCGCCGCCGGTGGATGGAGGAGCAGGTGCGCGCCTGGGTGCGCGCCTGCGCGGGGCATCCTGCCGTCCTCGCCTACACCCTTGGCAACGAGATTCCGGCTGCCGTGGTGCGCTGGCACGGCCATCGCCGCATCCAGCGCTACCTCCAACGGCTGTACCGGCTCACGAAAGCCGAGGACCCCGAGGGTCTCGTCACCTACGTGAACTACCCCTCCACCGAGTACCTGCAGCTTCCTTTTGTGGACTTCGTCTGCTTCAACGTCTACCTGGAGTCCCAGGACCGCCTCGAAGCTTACCTCGCCCGCCTCCAGAACGTCGCGGGCGATCGGCCGCTGGTCCTGGCAGAGGTGGGGCTGGATAGCCGGCGGCGGGGCGAGGACGTCCAGGCGAGCACCCTGGAAGGGCAGATCCGAACGGCCTTCGCGGGTGGGGTGGCCGGTATGTTCGTGTACGCCTGGACCGACGAGTGGCATTGCGGCGGCCAGGACGTCCAGGACTGGGATTTCGGCCTGACGGACCGGGGAAGACAACCGAAGCCGGCCCTGGAGGCGGTGCGTCGAGCCTTCGCCGAGACGCCCTTCCCCCCGGGGCTGCCCTGGCCCCGCATCTCAGTGGTTGTCTGCAGCTACAACGGGGCGCGCACCCTGCGCGACTGTCTCGAGGGGTTGGGGCGACTGCGGTATCCGGACTTCGAGGTGATCGTGGTCGACGACGGCTCGACCGATGCCACCCCAGACATCGCCCGGGAGTACGACGTCCGCCTGATCAGCACCGAGAACCGGGGCCTGAGCAGCGCCCGCAATACCGGGCTGGCGGCCAGCACGGGCGAGATCGTCGCCTACCTCGACGACGACGCCTACCCCGACCCCGACTGGCTGACCTACCTGGCTGCCACCTTCATGAACACCGAGCACATCGGAGTTGGAGGGCCCAATATCGCGCCCCCGGGCGACGGGCCGGTCGCCGAGTGTGTCGCCAACGCGCCCGGCGGGCCCACCCACGTGCTGGTGTCGGACCGGGAGGCGGAGCACATCCCTGGTTGCAACATGGCCTTTCGCAAGGCGTACCTGGAAGCGATAGACGGGTTCGATCCGCAGTTTCGCGCCGCGGGCGACGACGGCGACGTCTGCTGGCGGCTGCAGCCACGGGGCTGGACCCTGGGCTACAGCCCGGCGGCGCTGGTCTGGCACCATCGCCGCAACTCCGTGCGCGACTATTGGAAGCAGCAATGCGGGTACGGTAAAGCCGAGGCGCTGCTCGAACGGAAGTGGCCGGACAAATACAACGCCGCCGGCCACCTCACCTGGGACGGGCGGATCTACGGCAAGGGGCTCTCGCGGCTGCTCTACCCGAGCCCGGGGCGAATCTACCACGGCGTGTGGGGTAGCGCCCCGTTCCAGTCGCTCTATCAACCGTCCGCCGGCCCGCTCTGGTCGCTACCCCAGATGCCGGAGTACCACGTGCTCCTGGCCGTCCTGGCCGGCATCACCGCCCTGGGCGTGCTCTGGGCGCCGTTGCTGCTTGCCTTGCCCCTGCTCGCCCTGGGCCTCGGCGTGAGCCTCGTCCAGGCCGGCCTGAGCGCCCGCCACGCCACCTACCCCAGCACGCTCCGGTCTCTACCGGCCCGCTGGAAGCTTTACGCGCTGACCACCTTCCTGCACCTGCTCCAGCCCGTGGCACGCCTGAACGGTCGGCTCTGCCACGGCCTCACACCGTGGAGGCGACGCGGCAGGGGCGGTCTTGCGCTGCCCCGGCCGAGAACCTGCACGGTCTGGAGCGAGACCTGGCGCGAGCACACCACATGGCTCCACGCCATCGAGGCGTCTCTCCGGGCGGAAGGGACCGCCTTCCGCCGAGGAGGCAACCACGATCGCTGGGACCTGGAGGTGCGGGGCGGCCTGCTGGGCGCCGCTCGCCTGCTCGCCGCCGTCGAAGAGTACGGCGGGGGCCGACAGATGGGACGGTTCCGCCTCTGGCCCAGATACCCGGTTGAGGGGCTGTCGGCCCTCCTGGTGCTCGGGACCCTTGCCACCGACGCGGCGCTCGACGGGGCCCTGGCCGCCGCGGCAATCCTCGGCGCGGCAGCGCTGGTGCTCGGCTTGCGCGCGCTGTGGGAGGGAGCTCGCGCCTCGGCCATCCTGTTGCGAGCCATAGATCACCAGGCTAGAAGGGACGTGGTGGCCGTGGAAGTCCACAGGGATCTCACCCTCTACGGGCGCCTGCTGCGCCTGGCCCGGCCTTGCTGGCCCCATATCGCGGGCCTCTTCCTGCTGGGGCTGCTCTCCACGCCCGTGGCGCTGCTCACTCCGCTCCCGCTGAAGATCGCCGTCGACAGCGTCATCGGCTCCCGCCCACTCCCGGGGTTCCTCGACACGCTGTGGCCGGCCACCCTCCGATCGGGCACAACCCTGCTCACCCTTTCGGTCGGCCTGCTGCTGGCCGTCACCCTGCTGGGCCAACTCCAGGAGTTAGCGCTCACCCTGTTACGCACCTACGCCGGCGACCGGTTGGTCCTGACCCTGCGGGCCGAGCTCTTCCGCAACGCCCAGCGCCTCTCGCTGGCGTATCACGATGCGAAGGGCACGACCGACTCCGCCTATCGCGTCCAGCACGACGCTTCGGCCATCCAGGGGATCGCAGTGGATGGGGTCATCCCCTTTGTCACGGCGGGCTTCGCGCTGGCCGGCATGATCTACGTCATCGCCCGGATCGACTGGCAACTGGCCCTGGTGGCGCTCGCTATCTCGCCGGTCCTCTTCGTGATCTCGCGGGCCTACCGACAACAGGTGCGCCAGGAATGGCGCGAGGCGAAGAAGCTGGAAAGCTCCGCGCTCTCCGTGGTCCAGGAGGCGCTCTCGGCGATCCGGGTCGTGAAGGCGTTCGGGCAGGAGGATCACGAGCGGGAGCGCTTCGCCCACCAGTCCCAGGAGGGCATGCAAGCCCATCTTCGCGTCTCGCTCGTCGAGGGTTCCTTCAACCTCCTGGTGGGCCTGGCCACGGCCGCGGGGACCGCGGCGTTCCTCTTCGTCGGCGTGAGCCACGTCCTCTCGGGCGCCCTCACCCTGGGTGACATGCTGCTGGTAACGGGCTACCTGTCGCAGCTCTACGCGCCGTTGCGAACCATCAGCAAGAACTCGGTAGCCCTGCAGGCATCGCTGGCCAGCGCCGAACGGGCCTTTGCGCTCCTCGACGAGGCGCCGGACGTCGTCGAACGGCCGGGTGCCCGGGCTCTCGGGCGGGCCTGCGGCGCCGTGGCCTTCCGCAACGTCTCGTTCGCCTACGGCGACGGCCGGCCGGCGCTGCACGACGTCTCGTTCGAAGTGGGCGCCGGGGCCCGCGTGGGCATCTCGGGCCCCACCGGTGCGGGCAAGACGACCCTCGTGAACCTGGTCACCCGCTTCTACGATCCCACCGCCGGCCAGATACTGCTGGACGGCCTCGATCTGCGCGAGTACCGGCTGGCTGACCTGCGCGCCCAGTTCGCTCTGGTCCTCCAGGAGCCGGTGCTCTTCTCGACCAGCGTCGCCGAGAACATCGCCTACGCTCGCCCGGGCGCAAGCTGGGGGGAGATCGTGGCCGCGGCAAGAGCGGCCAACGCCCACGAGTTCATCACCCGGCTACCCCAGGGCTACGAGACGCCCGTCGGCGAGCGGGGCATGCAACTCTCGGGTGGCGAGCGCCAGCGCATCTCCCTGGCCCGAGCCTTTCTGAAGAATGCCCCCATCCTCATCCTCGACGAGCCCACCAGTGCGGTCGACGTGCAGACCGAGGCTGCGATCATGGAGGCCGTCGAGCATCTTATGCGCGGCCGGACCACCTTCCTCATCACGCACCGACAGGACACGCTCAAGAGCTGTGACGTCCTGCTGGACATCGAGCACGGACGCCTCGCCCGCGTGACGGCTACCAGGAGGACAGACGCTCTGGCGGACAGAGGCAGAAAGGACAGCCGACATGATCGAGCAGCTTGACCGCCTGCTGGAGGGCACCGGGCAACCCGGCCTGGCAGAAGTCCGCGGCGCCTTGCAGGAAGTCTTCGGAGAATCCACCGATGGCCGGGTGGTGAGCGAGCAGAAGCTGAAAACATCCGTCTACCGCCTCCAGGTGGAGGCCGGCGGCCGGGTCCGTTCGCTGGTGATGAAGCGCTTGGCTCCGGACATCGCTCTGCGCTGCCAGCTTGTCGTGCGAAGCTGGCTCCCGTCGATCGGCCTGGGCGAGAACGCCCCGGGTCTGCTGGGCATCGCGGCGGAGAGAGGCGGGCAGTGGGTGTGGCATATCTACGAAGACCTGGGCGACTGGGGGCTGGACCGCAGGAATTCGGCCCCCGAGCGCGTGGCGACGGCGGTCGAGTTGATCGCGCGGCTGCACACCCGCTCGGCCGGCAGTGAAGTGCTGCTGGATGGTCGCCGGCATGGCAGCGACCTGGGCATGCACTTCTACACCTCGAACGTGCGCGATGCGATCACCGGCCTCGAAGCTCTG
Source organism: Chloroflexota bacterium (assembly GCA_016210245.1). Lineage (GTDB taxonomy): Bacteria > Chloroflexota > UBA6077 > UBA6077 > JACQUR01 > JACQUR01. The sequence goes on along the minus strand of JACQUR010000507.1, from coordinate 2,855 downwards.
CGCCCGGCCAGGGCGGAGCTGCCCTCGGAGCTCTGGCCGTTGCGGGACCGCCTGCTCGAGCGGCTCCGCGGACTGCTCGACGAGCGGTGCTACCGAACGCAGGTGATGGACGAGCTTGGCGGACCTGACGTGCTCCTGCATGGCGATCTCTGGCCCCACAACGCCTTCGTGCAGCCGGCCGTGGATCGTTCGCAAGCGTGGCTGATCGACTGGGATCACACCGGCGTGGGGCAGGTCAGCTACGATCTCTCGACTCTCCTGTCCCGGTTTCGCGCCCACGATCGACCGTGGATGCTGGACCGGTACCGGCAAGCGGTCGGGCGAGCCGGCTGGCGGCTGCCCTCTGCCCGGGACTTGAACCTCCTGTTCGATACGGCGGAGTGCGCGCGCTGCGCCAGTCGCATCCTCTGGCCCTGTGTCGCCCTGCTGCGAGACCAGGTCCAGTGGGGCTTCGTCCGGCTGCAGGACCAGCTCGAGTGGGGATACGTGGCGCTGGCCGAGATCGAGCAATGGTTCGAGAGGCTGGAGCCGGTGTTGCCCACGGAAGAAGCGAGGGAGCTAGTAAGGTAGCACCATGGCCACGGTCGTCATCTCTGCGTTCAAGGTTGCGAAGTTTCTGGAGGGGGGCGGGCACTTCTGGGTCTATATGCAGTACGCCCATGCCCTGCGCAAGCTGGGCTGTGACGTCTACTGGCTGGAGCAACAGCGCAGCAGCGGCGACGAGGCGCGAGACGCTTCGCGGGTTGCGGCCCTCGCCGACCGGCTGGCCCGCTTCGGTCTGGCCGGGAGGCTCCTCATGTACCGATGGAGCCGGAAGGGCGCCGGGGGTGATCCCCCCGAATTCCTGGGCGTACCGGCCTCCGTGGCCGAAGGGATCATCCGGCGGGCAGACCTGCTGCTTAACTTCCACTACGAACTCCACCCCGACCTGCTGGTGCGTTTCCGGCGCACGGCGCTGGTGGATATCGACCCGGGGCTGCTCCAGTTCTGGGTGAGCCGAGGCCAGAGGACCATCGGCCCCCACGACTACTACTTCACCACCGGTGAGACGGTGGGGACCCCGAACGCCCCGTTCCCGGATTGTGGCCTGCCCTGGCTCCACATCCGGCCGCCAATCGCTCTGGACCTGTGGGACTACAGGTACGACCCCCACTGCCGGGCCTTCACCACGGTCTCCAACTGGCGAGGCGGGGACTGGCTGGCCGATGGCGACAGGCTCGTGGAAAACACCAAGGGGCTGGCGTTTCTCCAGTTCGCCTCGCTTCCGCGCCTGACACCGCAGCCGCTGGAGCTGGCCCTCTGCCTGGGCAACAAGGACGGAGAGGACCGGCGCTACATGGCCAGCCTGGGCTGGCGGATCCGGCACGCCTACGAAGTTGCCAGTACCCCCGAGGCGTACCAGACCTACATCCGGAGCTCGCGGGGTGAGTTCAGTTGCGCGAAGCCCTCCTATGTCAGCTTCCAGACCGCATGGATCAGCGACCGGACACTATGCTACCTGGCCACCGGCAAGCCAGTGGTGGTGCAGCACACTGGTCCCAGCGCGTTCCTCCCCAACGGCGAGGGAATGTTCCGATTCACGACGCTCGAGGAAGCCGCCGAGGCGCTGGCAGCCGTCAACGCCAACTACGAGCGCCACTGCCGGGCCGCCCGTAGCATCGCGGAGGCCTACTTCGACAGCCGGCAGGTCCTGCAGCAGATCCTGGACACGACGCTGTCTTCTCCTGGGACGGTTCGACCGGCAGCGAGTTACTGATCGCTGCATGCTGGAGCCACTTCCTGGCAATGGCGGAGTCGGGATTGAAGACCACGTCCTGGTTGGCAAGTTTGAACGCCGCGGCCTGGGCGTCGTCCAGGGTAGCCATGTTGCTCACTCCTCCGGCTGTTCTCAGACCACGGGCTCCAGGCCCAGCGCCGTCGCGAGCTTCCCGAAGTGTCCGCTCTCTACCCACCGGGCGCCAGGGCAGTTGGGCCGGTTCTTCGGCGTGATTGCCCGGTGGGTCATGAGGTAGTGGAGGTGGGGGTACTGGTGGAGCACCAGCCGCCCGATGGCGAGGGTGGCCTCGTACTGCTCGGCGGTCACCTTCTCCGCCGGGTTGTGCTGGTCCTCGGTCTCGATCGAAACCGACAGGGCGTTGGGGTTGATCCCAGCCGGCCCGGGCCAGATGTTCTCGGCCTCCAGGATGCCGTTCGCCCAGGCCTGGTCCTCCAGACGCACGTACTGGTGGACCTCGCCGGACAGGCTGATGCCGTAGTGGGCGGAGACGCGCTTGTCTGGCGGCAGACTCGTGTTGTTGAAGTGGCTGTCACAGCCCGCCAGCGAGCCGCTCATGGTGTGGATCACCAGGGCGATCGGCGGTCCGTGCGGCCGGCCGGCCGAGCAGTGTGGCGAGCCGATCCACTTGACTTTCACTGGCGGGCTTACCCGCCTCCCCCAAAAGGGCCGTACGTTTCCCAGTCCCCCGAGACGTTGGAGGCGATGTACAGCCCCCGGGTGCCCCAGCAGCGCTCCACCTGGCTGCCGTCGCTGTTGGTCTGAAAGGTGGAGTCCTCCAGGGGGAAATCCTGGAGCGCCTCCATCTTGTCCCGGATGCCCTGGCCAACGTTGAGCGCCATTGTCAACCCTCCGTTCTCCCACACGCTGAATGGCGTGCTCGTGGAACAGCATGCAACCGAGTATAACACCATCGTGCAGCGGCAGTTGGAGCGCCTGCGGAAACCAGGGAACGCGGAGACGCGGGGTGTTGTAGGGGCAGGCCCCTGTGCCTGCCCCGTCCCCGGGTGGGGACGGGGCAAGCACAGGGGCCTGCCCCTACGGGTGCTGGCTCGTTTCGTCCAGCCCCCGAATGGCTCCC
>JACQUR010000514.1 GCA_016210245.1 Chloroflexota bacterium | reverse complement strand
GGTGGAGTCCCTGGCGGTCTTCCGCCCCTGGCTCACCCCCACGGAATTAGAACCCGCCTCCCCCATTGACCACCCGGAACGAAAGAGCGTACCATCGGGCGCAACATCTCGGCGGCCCAGGGCGACCGATGGAGGCTGAAGCAACTCCTCACGCGGTCGTGCTGGGGGAGGGGAGAGCGTGCGCGATCTACAGGACTATCTGCAATTCCTGCGCGAGCGGCACCCGGAGGAACTGGTCTGGATCGAAGAGCCGATCGACCCGAAGGAGTGCGAGCACGCGGCCTACGAAACCTACTTCGAGAGCCTGGGCCGCTATCCCTGGATCGTCTTCGAGCACGCGCGCTGCGCCAACGGCGAGCGCTGGCCCGGGCTGTTTGCCACCGGACACCTCAACAACTTTCGCAAGATGGGCCTGGCGCTCGGGCTGGACCTGGCGCAGACCCGCCCCTTCGACGTGGTCAAGCTGCTCAGCCAGGCCCTGCGGCACCCCGAGGACCCCGAGGTGATCCCATCCGCCGAGGCGCCGGTCAAAGCCCGCACGCTGGCCGGGGCTGACGCGAACTTCGACCTCTTTCCTATCTTTCGGAATTGCGAGCAGGACTCGCGTCCCGGATGGCTCACTCCCATCATCATCGCCCGCGACCTGGACACCGGGCGCTACAACTTCTCCTGGCACCGCTTCTCGTACAACAGCCCGACCAACGCCACGATTCGGTACTACCCCGGGCGCCAGTTGTACGACTACTGGCAGAAGTACCGCGCCCGGCACGAGCCGATGCCCGTAGCCCTCGTGCTCGGGCACCACGCGGCCTTCTCGGTGGCCAGCGCCACCCGCTACCCTATGGGCACGGACGAGCTGGCGTGCGTCGGGGGGGTCTACCGCGCTGGCACCGGGGAGCGACTGCGCGTCACCCCCTCGGAAACCTGGGGCAGGGACCTGCTGGTGCCGGCCGACGCCGAGGTGGTCATAGAGGGCTACATCCACGACCGCTACGACTATGAAGGGCCGTTCACCGACTGGCTGTGGACCTACGCGCCCCAGTACTATCACCCGACGCTCGAGCCGACGGCCATCACCATGAAGCAGCGCCCCATCATCGAGGGCCAGTGGCCGAAGACGCACATCATCCACTATCCGCCCTACCTGGCCAACATCTACGAATCGCTCTTGCAGAACTTCCCCACCGTCAAGTCGGTCAACTACCTGCCGTGCCTGATCGCCATCGTCTCCTTCCGGCCGACCAAGGCCGGACAGGCCAAGAACCTCGGGCTGTCCCTGTTCCAGCTTGGCGAGCAGATGAAACAGGTCATCGTCGTGGACGAGGACATCGACCCCTTCAATCTCACCGAGGTGTTCTACGCCGTGGGCACGCGAGTGGACACTCGGCGCGACGTCCACCTAGTGACGGTCGAGGCCACGAACATGGACCCATCGGCCACCGACGACATCGTGGGAGGCATGGTGATCGACGCGACCAAGCCGGTGGGCGTTCCGTTCCCGGAGATCGGGTACCCGCCCCGGGAGATGGTGCAGCGGCTCGCGGCCGCGCTCTCGCCCGAGGTGGTCCAGCGCGTCGCGCTGAGCTCCAAGTGGGGGTGGTGAGCATGCCAGCGATCTTTACGCCCCAGTGCCCCCGCTGCCACCGCGAGTGGGAGTGTGTGAAGGCGGTCTACGATCTCGGCCCGCAGCAGGTGCTGAAGTGCCCCTACTGCCTCCAGATCTTCCCGCGCTCGACCGCGCGGATCACAGGGGCCAATTTCCCGGTCGCCACCGAGCAGCCGGCCGAAAGGAAGTGAGGCATGGCGAACAACTCACTTGCCAGGAGCCGCACAACGTGGAGGGGTAACATGGGTTTCGCTCGACTCCGGCGTCTCCTTTCGGCAACCGGCCTGGCGCTGATCCTCGTCGTGGCCGCCTGTGCGCCGCCTGCGCCGCCCGCGCCTACCGCGGCTCCAGCCAGGCTCGCGCCTACCACCGCCCCGGCCAAACCAGCCGCCACCGCCGCCCCGGCTCCGACCGCCGCGCCCGCCAAGCCGGCTGCGACCCAGGCCCCGGCCGCCAAGTCAACCGAGGCGCCGGCTGCGAAAGTGGATACGAAGGCGCTCGAGGACTTCTACAAGGGCAAGACGCTCAGGCTCGTGGTCGCCACCGCGGCCGGTGGCGGCTTCGATACCTTCGCCCGCATCCTGATTCGGCACTTTGGCAAGCACATCCCTGGCAATCCCAACATCATCGTCGAGAACATGCCGGGCGCAGGGCACGTGCTGGCCGCGAACGCGATCTATGTCACCGGGGCGAAGGACGGCACGACCATCGTCAACTTCTCCAGCGCCCCGATCCTGGCCCACTTCTTCGAGGAGCCCGGCGTGCAGCTCGACGCGACCAAGTACCTCTACCTGGGCGTGCGCGAACTGGACCACGTGGCCTGCGCGGTCTCGAAGGCCAGCGGCTTCAACAGCCTGGCCGAGGCGACCGGGTCCAGGCAGCTCATCATCGGGGGCCTTGCGCCCTCGTCCAACACGGACACCATCCCCAACCTGCTGCGGAACCTCGTCGGCCTGAACCTCAAGGTCGTGACCGGCTACCCAGGGGTGAACCAGGTCCGCATGGCGGTCGAAAAAGGGGAGGTGATGGGCGTATGCTTCTCCTGGTCCGGCATGAAGGCCACGTGGAAGGAGGCCCTGGACTCCGGCGAGGTGAAAGTGATCGCTCAGGCCGGCAAGAAGCCGCACCCGGACCTGCCGAACGTGCCGATGATCGATAGCCTGGCCAGGACCGACGAGCAGCGGCAACTGATCGAGGCGGGCATCAACCTGCCGCTCGAGTTTGCCCAGGTCTACGCGCTGCCGCCCGGCGTGCCGGCCGAGCGCGTCCAGACCCTGCGTGAGGCATTCCTGGCCACCTTGAAAGACCCCGAGTTCCTGCCCGACGCGCAGAAGGCAGGGTTCGAGATCAACCCGGTCACGGGTCCCGAGGTGGAGCAGGCGGTCAAGAGGCTGTTCGCGCTCTCGCCCGAGCTGCGAGCCAAGCTCAAGACCGCGCTGACTCCGTGACGGCGTGTGGCGCCCCTTCGTCTGGACGGCCCTCGGCCTGGCCGTAGCGGCCGGGTTTGGTCTGGGCGGCGCGTTGTTCGCCGCCCGCGCGCTCCAGGCGCCCCTGGGAACCTGGTGGTTGGCGGCCGCGCAGGCGCACGGGCACATCCAGCTCTTCGGCTGGGCCGGGCTGATGGTGCTCGGCGTCGGCTTCCACTTTCTGCCACGGCTGCGGGGCGCCCCCCTGGCCAGGCCGGGCCACACCCGGGCGGTGGTCGGGTTGCTGGCGGCCGGCCTGGCCCTGCGAGCGCTCGCCCAGCCGCTGCTGGCGCTGGCGGCGCCCGGGGCCGTGTCCCAGGCGCTCCGCCTCGCCCTGGCGCTCTCCGGCCTGCTGGAGCTGGCCGGGGCGAGCCTCGCCCTGGGCCTGCTCGGCCAGACCCTCCGCCACGGCCCCAGCGTGCGCGAGCGGGCCGGTTTCTGGCCGGTGCTGCCCTTCTTCGCCAGCGCCTTCGCCGCCCTCTGGCTGGCCCTGGCACTGAACCTGGCCGGCCTCGCCACGGCCACCGGCGGGCTGGTCTCGGCCTCGGTCGACCAGGCCACGATGCTGCTCGCTTTCTACGCCTTCCTGGTCCCGGTTTCGGTGGCCATGTCCGCCCGTACCTTCCCCCTCTACTTTCGGACGCCGCTGCCCAGGCTCGGGCGGCTGCAGGTCGGGCTGGCACTCCTGCTCGCCGGGCTGGCCGTGCGCCTGTGGGGCGACCTGGGAGGCGCGCCCCTGGCCGCGGGACTGGGGCGGCTGGGCCTGGCTGCGGCGCTCGGCGTCTTCATCCTGGCCCTGGGCATCTTCGCCCCCCGCCGGGCGCTGCCGCACCGGGTGGTACGCCCGCTGGCCGATCCGATCCACTTGCACGCGCTGTGCGCCTACCTCTGGCTGGTGGGCGCCGCCCTGCTCCTGGCCGCGGCCGGCCTGGAGGTGGTCGCGCTCCCGCCGGATGCCGAGCGCCACGCCCTGGGCGCGGGATTCGTCACCCTGCTCATCCTCGGCATGGGCCTGCACCTGCTGCCCGGCTTCGCTGGTCGGCCCCTGCGCAGTCGAGGGCTCGTCTGGGCCACGCTCGCGCTGGGCAACGCCGCCGCGCTGCTGCGGGTCGGGCCAGTGCTGCTGCCCACCCTGGTCCCGGCCACCCTGGCGAGCGCGCTGCTGGCCTCGTCCGGCCTGGCCGGCGTGGCCGCGCTGGTCCTGTTCGGCCTCAACCTGCGGTGACCGGGGCTGGGGGCCAGCGCTCGCAGCCTGGAGATGCTATCATTGCATCGGTTGCATCATGGACGAGCATGGAGAGGAGCCCGTGAGCCAGCAGGCGCTGCAACTGCTCTCGACGCGGGAGGCCGCCGCCCAACTCGGTATCCACCCGACCACCCTGACCCGGGCGGTCCATCGAGGGCTGATCCGGCCAGCGCGGGTGACGCCCGGTGGCTTCCTGCGCTTCACCCAGGCCGAGCTCGACCACTTCCTGGCTCAGCGTCTGAACAACCTGGCCGACCGCTCGGGGAGGACCGGAGCGACATGAGCCTGCGCCGCCTCAAGTGGCTGGCGGTCCTGGCGCCTATGTTCTTCCTGGGGGCGCTGGACGTAGCCCGGCACGCGCTCTACCCGGCCTTGCTGCACGCCTGGCCGGGCACCGTGCTGATCTTCGGGACCGTGCTCCTGGGCACGCTGTTCTTCGCCGAATCGATCTTCGGGGTGATCGACCGCATGCAGGTGCGTCTAGCCCAGCAGAACCGCGAGATGCTGGCCTTGCACGAGGCTGGACTGGCCATCTCCGGCGAGCTCGGGCTGGAGGCTGTGCTCCAGAAGGTGGTCGACCAGGCCCGCGAGCTGGTCGGGAGTCGCTATGGCGCCCTCAGCCTGGTGAAGGAAGAGGGCGGCATCGAGGCGTTCCTGACCTCCGGCCTCAGCGCCGAAGAGCGCGCTCGGATCGGTGCGCTCCCGGAGGGACGAGGCTTGCTCGGAGTGGTGCTGAACGAGGGCCAGCGACTGCGCCTGGCCGACCTGCCCCGCGACCCACGCGCGGCGGGCTTCCCGCTGCACCACCCACCCATGCACTCGCTGCTGGCGGTGCCGATCATCACGCGCGGGAGGGCGCTGGGCAACCTGTACCTGACCGAGAAGGAGACAGCGCAGGAGTTCAGCGCGGATGACGAGGAAACGCTGGTGCGCTTCGCCACCCAGGCGGCGCTGGCCATCGAAAACGCGCACCTGCACCGCCAGGTGAAGGAACTGGCCATCACCGAGGAGCGGGACCGGATCGCCCGAGAGATGCATGACAGCCTGGCCCAGGTGCTGGGGTATGTCAACACCAAGGCCCAGGCGGCCCAGGAACTGCTGCGCAGCGGGCAGCCGGAGCGCGCGGCGGCGCAGATCGGGCAACTGGCCGAGGCCGCCCGGGCTGCCTACGCCGACGTGCGCGAGTCGATCCTCGGACTGCGCACCTCGCTTGGCCCGGACATCGAGCTCCTGGACGCCCTGAACGACTACCTGGTCCACTGGCAGGAGCAGAGTGGCGTCACGGCCGAGCTGGTGACAACCTCCGCCGACGGGTTCGATCCTCCGCTGCCCCCGGCCGCCGAGCTGCAGCTCCTGCGCATCGTGCAGGAAGCGCTCGCCAACGTGCGCAAGCACGCGGCCGCAAGCCATGTCCTCGTGCGCCTGGCCGAGACCGAGGGCTGGGTGGAGGCGGTGGTCGCAGACGACGGCGTGGGCTTCGACCCCGCTGCGCTCGGGCGGGGCGCCTTCCCACGCTTCGGCCTGTCCACCATGCGCGAGCGGGCCGAGGCGGTGGGCGGGCGGCTCGAGATCGACTCGGCCCCCGGGCGGGGCACGCGCGTGACGGTGCGCGTGCCCGCCAATGCCCTCGCCGTCGCGATGACCGCAATGATAGGAGGTTCCCGTGCGCGTGCTGATCGCTGACGACCATGCCCTGTTCCGAGATGGGCTGCGAAGCCTGCTGGAGGCGCGCGGCGTGGAGGTGGTGGGGGAGGCCAGGAATGGGCGCGAGGCGGTGGAACTGGCCCGCGCCCATCGCCCGGACATCGTGCTGATGGACCTGAGCATGCCCGAGATGGGCGGGCTGGCCGCGACGCGGCTGCTGAGCGCCGAGCTGCCCCAGGTGAAGGTGGTGGTGCTCACCGCCTCCGAGGACGATGCCGACCTGTTCGAAGCCATCAAGTCAGGCGCGCAGGGCTACCTGCTCAAGAACCTGGAGGCCGACCAGTTCTTCAGTCTGCTCGAGGGGGTGATGCGCGGCGAGCCCGCCCTTACCCCCAGCCTGGCTCGCAAGCTGCTGGGCGAGTTCGCCCGCCCCATTGCCGCCCGTCCGGAGCGCGCCCCGGAGGCGCTGACCGAGCGCGAGCGGGAGGTGCTGGAGCTGCTGATCCAGGGAGTCACCTCTAACCGCGAGCTGGCCGAGCGCCTGGTGGTGAGCGAGAACACGGTCAAGTACCACCTGCGCAACATCCTGGACAAGCTGCACCTGCAGAACCGCGCCCAGGTGATCGCCTATGCCCTGCGCCACGGGCTGGTGGAGCGGGCCGAGGCCGAGCCCGAGTAAGAGCGCCTGTCCACGACTAAACCAGAGCCAAGGGTGAGGAGACGTGTACCACGGAGACACGGAGACACGGAGCTTTTCCTAAGAAGACTCCGTGACTCCGTGTCTCCGTGGTGAACGGTCCTCGCGGGAGGAGCCATTCACCACGCTGGAGGAGGCGCTGCCGGTCCACAAGAGTCAAGCCTGGTCCGTCTCCACTCAGCACTCAGCACTCAGCACTCAACATGGGCAGGAAGGAGGACGTATGCCACCCCTGAAGGGACAGACGGCGTTCATCACCGGTGGAGCCAGCGGCTTTGGCGAGACCATTGCGGTCGCGCTGGCGCGCGAGGGGGTCAACGTGGTGATCGGGGACCTCAACCCGCGGGTGGAGCCGATCGCGCGCGAGCAGGCCGAGCGCAGCGGTGGGATCGTGCAGGGACTGCAGTTGGACGTGGGCAATGCCGAGCAGGTGGAGCAAGCCCTGGCCACGGTGGTCCAGCGCTTTGGAGCGCTCCACATCCTGGGCAACATTGCCGGTATCTACCCGAGGGCCACCGCCCTCGAGATGACACCCGAGCAGTGGGATCGGACCATCAACACCAACCTGCGGGGCGTGTTCCTGTGTACGCACTTCGCCCTGCCCTACATGCTCGAGCAGCGCTATGGGCGCATCGTCACCATGTCCTCGGGCACGGGCGTGGCTGGTAACGCCCGTCGGTCCGCCTACGCCGCCTCGAAGGCCGCGGTGATGGCGTTTACCAAGTCGGTGGCGCACGAGGTGTTCGAGTATGGTATCACCCTGAACTGCATCGCGCCGGGCATCACCGACACGCCCATGATGCGCGCTGGAAACACGCCGGAGGACATCGAGCGCGCCCTGGCTCGGACGCGGCGTCCCCTGGGCAAGCCCGAGGACGCGCTCGGGCCATTCTTCTTCTTCCTGAGCGACGGGGCGAGCATGATCAGCGGGACCACGCTCTTCATCCGCAACCCCTAGCGGTGCGGACGGGAAGCCTCAGAGGGAGGTTCGCGTGTCATGGTGCAAGCGCTCGAGCGCGGCTGGGACCGGCTGCTCGACGTCCTGGCGTACGTTGCGGCCATGTGGTTGGCCGTGATGACGCTGTCGGTCGTCTACGACGTGTTGGCACGCTACTTCCTGAACAGCCCGACGGTCTGGGCCGTGGATTTCAGCGAGTACGCGCTCGTGTACATCACCTTCCTTGGCACCACCTGGGCCCTGCGCGGGCACAGCCACGTCCGGATCGACCTGCTCGCCCGGCACCTGGGCTGGAGGACGCGGGTGGTGCTCAACGTCGTCACCACGGTCATCATGGCCGGCGTGGTGGCGGTCATCGCCTGGCAGGGCATCGGACTGACCTGGGAAGCCTACGCCCAGGGGCAGGTGGTGCTGAAAGCCTGGCAGGTGCCGCGCTGGCTCAGCTTCCTGCCCATCCCGCTGGGCACCACCCTGCTGGCCATCGAGTGCTTGCGCCAGGCCTGGGGCGGCGTCCAGGCCGTCAGACGTGGCGAGCCACCGCAGGACCTGGCCGAACTCCAGGAAGATTTGTTCTAGTGGGTCATGTGTCAATTCCAGGGGCACTGGTGCTGGAGCACCAGTGCCCCTGGAATTGACACATGACCCACTAGCCGGGAGGGTGAGAGGTGGAGTGGTACGTCGTCTCGGCCATCATCGTCGGCGTGCTGATGGTGTGCTTCCTCTCCGGCATGCCCGTCGCCTTCGCTTTCCTGCTGGTCAACCTGGGTGGCCTGTTTTTCCTGATGGGTGGCGAGCGGGCGCTCGCGCTGCAGGTCTCCAGCGCCTACCAGTCCCTGGCCACCTTCGCCCTGGTGCCGGTGCCGCTGTTCATTCTGATGGGCGAAATCACGTTCCGCTCGGGCATCGGCGCCCGCGCCCTCGATGCCCTGGACCGCTGGTTCGGTGGCCTGCCCGGTCGGCTGAGCTTCATCGCCGTGCTCAGCGGGACGCTGTTCGGCGCCAGCAGTGGCTCCAGCATGGCCACGACCGCCATGCTGGGGTCGACGTTGATCCCGGACATGACCCGGCGGGGCTACGCCTACGTGATGTCCCTGGGCACGATTTCCGCCGCCGGCGGACTGGCGGTCATCATTCCGCCGACCTCCCTGGGTGTCCTCCTGGGCGCCCTCACCCACGTCTCCATCGCCAAGCTGCTGATCGGCCTCGTCGCCCCCGGCCTGCTCATGGCGACCCTGTACCTGGGCTACATCCTCATCCGGGTGCTGCTCAGCCCGGAGCTCGCGCCGCGCTACGAAGTGCGCCACGTACCCTGGCGCGAGAAGTTGCTGGCGCTGCGCCACCTCGTGCCCATCGGAGTCATCATCTTCCTGGTCACCGGCAGCATGTACATCGGGGTAGCCACGCCGACGGAGGCGGCGGCGCTGGGCGCGGTCGGAGCGCTGCTGCTGGCGGGCGCGCACGGCGAGCTGAGCTTCAAGATGCTGCGGGACGCGCTGCTCTCGACGTTGCGCGTCACCTCGGTGGTGTTCACGATCATTGTCGGCTCCACGGCGTTCAGCCAGATCCTCGCCTTCACCGGTGCCAGTCGCGGGCTGGTCGATCTCGTGGGCGGCCTGTCGGCGCCTCCAGCCGCCATTCTGGCCATCATGATGCTGGTCATCATCGTCCTGGGCTTCTTCATCGACCAGGTGTCGAGCATGATGATCACCGCCCCGGTGTTCATGCCCATCGCCCAATCGCTCGGCTTCGAGCCGGTCTGGTTCACCGTGCTCATGCTGCTGGCGTTGGAGACTGGCGAGACAACTCCCCCGTTCGGGTTGCAGCTCTTCGTCCTGAAGAGCGTGTACCCCAAGGCCTCGATGCAAGAGATCATCCTCGCCTGCTGGCCGTTCACAGTGTGCGACTTCCTCAACCTGACCCTGAACATCGCCTTCCCCGCCATCGCCCTCACCCTGCCCAGCCTCATGGCCAGGTAACCGTTGGCTTCTGTCCAACTCGACCGTGTCTTCGCACTTCTGATGCACGGTAGTACTCTTGATATGAAGTTGGACGACGAGGTAGACTGTTGGAGACGGGAGGTGCAAGGATGGCAGTTCTGGAGGTCGAGGTTGCCCTGCGGCAGAAGAACCAGCTTACCCTGCCCGAGGCGATCGCCAAGCGATTGGGAGCCCAGCCGGGCGACCGGCTGATCTTCGAACTGGACGAGGCAGACCCGCGGCGGGTCCACGTGCGGCTCCTCCGACGTAGCTACGCCGGTGCTCTCGAAGGGATCTACGGGGAGACACCTGAGGAGGTAGCCGCCTACATCCAGGGCGAGCGCGAAAGCTGGGGGCCGTGAGCCAGGTATCCCTCGAGCGCGCGCTCCCGAATGGGCATCGCATTCTCGTTGATAGCAGCACCCTGATCGCCTACTTCAATCGCGGAGAACTGGTTTGGCCGGCGGCAGCGCACATCGTCGACCAGCTCGTGTGGAGTGGCCGCAACCCCGCCATCGTGTCGATGGTGACGGCCATGGAGGTGCTGGTTCGGCCGCTGCTCCACGGTCCGGGTGAACCTTATCAGCACGTGATCGACTTTCTGGGCCGTTTCCCGAATATCCGGGCGGTGCCCATCGACCTTCCGGTGGCCCAGGAGGCGGCCTCATTGCGCGCCACCTACCGCTTCAGCGCGCCAGATGCGCTGGTCATCGCCACCGGGATCGTCCACCAGGTGAGTTGCCTGGTGACCAACGACGGCAATTGGCCGACGAAACTCCACCCAGTGGCCGGACGGATCAGGGTCTGCTACCTCACGAACCACCTCCCGTTTCCGTGACTGTGGCCTGGTGAGCGCATCTCCTTGGCCCCCAATGGCCCCTCCGGATGGGATGTCGCCACCAGGAGCGATTGGAACTCCTGCGGGCCTGCCCTGGTAGTGTGTCGTGTATTGCTGACATTCGGGGCGTAGGGGCGAAGCAGGCGCCCCTCAGCCTTGAAGCTCGCCTCTGCGTTGGTCGGCGCCTGCTTCGCCCCTACTTCTCCAGCAGTCTGCCCTACACTACCAACCGTGCCCTACGCTAGGAAAAGCTAGCGTCAAGCCTGTATGATTCAAGTATCGAGGCAGAGCCAGAACCCAAGAGTGAGGTGCTCCCCATGCTGCGGAAAGCTGACGGCGCTGCTGCCAAGGGCCGGCTCCAGGCCAACCTGACGCTCACGCCCGGGTCTCGCCTGCACGCGCGGATCCAGGACGCTGCACGGGTGACGGGCATGACGCCGACCCAGGTTTTGCGTGCAGTCGCTACCGAGTACCTGGACGAGTGGATGCACACTGAGTTGGGGCGGCGCCGGCTCGTGCAGGAGGGCGAGCAGCAGAGCCTCGCTGTCCTGATCCTCGATCCGGTTGAGGAGAGGCCGCAGTACCGAGGTGACGCCGGGCCAGACGCCGACTACCTGGAGGTGGCTGCCTGGCGCGTGCCGCTGGATGAGCCAGTCGTCGCCGAGTTTCACGACGTGGCGGTAGAGGCCGACGTGGAGGAAGGACCGCTGGCGGTGCTGGCCTCCGATGACGAGTCGACCAGCGAGCCACCTCGCCCGTAGGGAGTCGTTTCTTGTCCTGGTTCTACGTGCCCGCCCCGGACGACCTTGTCACCCAGGGAGAACACCTCTTCCCTTCTGGTCGCACGGCAGCGTCAGGCGACGGGAGAGATGGTCTATGTGTTGACATCCGAGCGGCAGTCCATGATCCGAGGCGTTGGCTATACCCCGGAAGACGCGGAAGCCTCCTTCTCGCGGCAACTGGTGCGACGCTACGACGACACCGAGAGTCGGCAGGGCAAGTGGCGTTGGATGGAGGACTTCCTGGAGCTTCTCCCGTGAGGCGTAGCGGTCGGCAGCTTCTCACGATGTACGCATCGTGAGAAGCTGCCGACGGCCGCGCTCACCGCGACGCCGACGATCGCGCCTGCACTCACAGCCACCGCTTCCGCGACGCCCCCAGGTCCTACCGCCAGCGTCAGCATTCAGCCGCCCACCGCCATCGTCGCCCCAGGCGCAACGGTCACCGTTGCCCTCCAGGCCGACCTGCCGGGCAGCATCAACCTGGGCGCCTGGACCGTGGACGTGGCCTACGACCCGGCAGTGCTCGGCGTGGCCGCCTGCACCTCCAGCGTCGGGTCGCTATGCAACACCTCCTTCGCCCCGAACACGATCCGGATCGTCGGCTCCTCGCTGGCTGGGCTCACCGGGACTCAGACCCTGGCGAGCCTGACCTTCCAGGCCGTCGGCGCCCGGGACAGCTCCAGCGCGCTCACCGTGGCGCTCTCGGACTTCGCGGACACGCTGGCCTATACCATCGCGGCCAGCACCAGCAACGGCTCGGTCACTGTGGCGGTCCAGCCCACCGTCACCGCGCTCAGCCAGCCGCCCGTTGGCCCGACCAGCGGCGGCACCCGGGTCACCATTACCGGCTACGGCTTCGCCGGGGCGACGGCGGTACACTTTGGCTCCCTGGCTGCCCAGAGCTTCCAGGTGGTTTCCGATACCCAGGTCATCGCCACCAGCCCGGCCCAGGGCGCGGGCACGGTGGACATGGCCGTGGCCACACCCTACGGCACCAGCGCCGCCAGCGCAGCCGACCAGTTCACCTACCAGGCGAGCGGCCCGTTCGTAGGGGCGAGCATCGAGCCGTCTTCCACCACGGTGGTGCCCGGCGCGACTGCGACGGTCGCGCTCCAGGCGACCCTGCCCGGCGGCCTCAACCTGGGCGTCTGGACCGTCGACGTGAGCTACGACCCAGCCATCCTAGCCGTGGCCGACTGCACCTCCAGCACCGGCTCTCTCTGCAACACTGCCTTCGGCGCCAGCACGGTGCGCGTCACCGGCGCCTCGGCCACCGGCCTGGCCGGCACCCAGCCCCTGGCCGACCTCACCTTCCGGGGCATCGGCGCGCCCGGCACCAGCGGCGCCCTCAGCGTGGCCATCCAGGACTTCGCCGACGCCTCGGCCAGCCCGCTCTCGGCCACGCCCTTCGGCGGGCAGATTCGCGTCGGGCCGCCGCCCACGGTCACGGCCATCAGTCCGGCCACGGGACCGGGCCGGGGCGGAACGCTGGCCACCATCAGTGGTAGCGACTTCCTCAGCGGTGCGACGGTGGCCCTGGGCGGCCGGGCCGCGACCGAAGTGACCTTCATCAGCGCCTCCAGCCTGAGCGCTCGGACCCCGGCCCACAGCCGGGCGGTGGGCGACGTGAACGGCAACGGCAGCGTGACCAGCGTCGACGCTCTCTGCATCCTGCGCCTGGTGGCCGCGCTGCCCGAGGTGGCCAACTGCCCCGCCGCGGCCGCCCAGACGGCGGTGGACGTGGCCGTAATAACCCGGATGGCCAGTATGGCACCCTGGCCGGGGCCTTCACGTACCGGCACGCGGACGTGAACGGCAACGGCAGCATCACCGCCGTGGACGCCCTGTGTACCCTGCGCCAGGTGGCCGCCCTGCCAGCCACGACCAACTGCCTCGCCCCGCCCAGCGGGCCGCCCACTTCGCCGCCAATGGGCGCCCTCCCGCCGATCCGGGACCGCTGGCCGGCGCCGCCAGCGGCGCTCCTACTGACCGCTGCATAGGGATCTAAGCATCGCCTGAGACCCGTAGCGCGGGGGCTTGTCCCCCGCCCCGCGCCCCGCAGGCTGGGTGCCCACGGGCGGGGGACAAGCCCCCGCGCTACGATCCCCGCGCGCTACTATCCCCGCGCGCTACGATGCCTATATCTTTATGCAGGGATCAGTGAACCGAAGCCAAGGTGAAACCATCATAGTCTCGGTCGCCAGGGGACGTTTACCACGGAGACACGGAGACACGAAGAGCTTTCTATAAGAGAAGAAACAGAGAAGAAAACTCCGTGTCTCCGTGTCTCCGTGGTAAACGGTCCTCCCCGGAGGAGACGTTCGCCACGGCAGGGAAACCCCACCTTGGCTTCAGTCCAGTACACTGTGACTCCTGAGTCGTAGGGTGCTGTCCGT
>JACQUR010000506.1 GCA_016210245.1 Chloroflexota bacterium | reverse complement strand
GCCGCCAAGCGCGCCGCCTTCAACCTCGCCGTCTACGTCAATCACCTCTTCGGCCGCCCTCCCTTCGCACTCTTCAACCCAATCCAGTAATCTGCATCAAGCGTCTCACGGTCGCGGCTCGGATCGCACCCCTCACTTCATGTGTCACAGTGTACTGGTCTCCTTTCGTCAGAGCGGCAGCCCCGAGCCACAGCGGCGGGTCGTTCCCACCCAGGGACGAAGACCGCCGAGGCGCCGAGTAGTGAGCGCCGAGCGTCAGGTGTGGTAAGGTAAGGGCTACTATGATCGAACCTGTGATCGTCGCGGCCGTGCGCACGCCCGTCGGCCGCTATGCTGGTGTGCTCAAAGACATCCGCCCGGACGACCTGGCGGCGCACGTGCTCCGCGAGCTGGTCGCCCGCACCGGTCTGGACCCGACTCTGGTCGAGGACGTCATCCTCGGCTGCGCCAACCAGGCGGGCGAGGACAATCGCAACGTGGCCCGCATGGCGCTCCTGCTGGCCGGGCTGCCGCTGGAGGTGGGCGGGCAGACGGTCAACCGCCTGTGCGGCTCGGGGCTGCAGGCGGTCAACTCGGCCGCGCAGGCGATCATGGTCGGAGCAGGCGAGGTGTTCATCGCCGGCGGGGTCGAGAGCATGACCCGCGCGCCGATCGTCTTTCCCAAGGCGGAGGGCGCGTTCCCCCGCGGCAACATAGCCGGCTACGACACGACCATCGGCTGGCGCTTCATCAACCCGCGGCTGGCGGAGCAGCACTATCCCTACAGCATGGGCGAGACAGCCGAGAACGTGGCGCAGCGGTGGGGCATCTCGCGCCAGGAGCAGGACGAGTTCGCGCTGGCGAGCCACCAGAAGGCGGTGGCGGCCATGCGCGCGGGGCGGTTCAAGGATGAAGTGGTGCCGGTGCCCGTGCCGCAGCGGCGGGGCGAGCCCATCCTGGTCGAGGCCGACGAGCACCCGCGCGCGGACACCTCCCTGGAGAAGCTGGCCGCGCTGAGGCCGGCTTTTCGCAAGGATGGCACGGTCACCGCCGGCAACTCGTCCGGGATCAACGACGGCGCCGCGGCGCTGCTGCTCATGGCGCGCGGGAAGGCAGAGCAACTGGGCTACCAGCCGATGGCTCGAATCGTATCCACCGCGGTCGCAGGGGTCGATCCGGCCTACATGGGCGTAGGGCCCGTGCCTGCCGCCCGCAAGGCCCTGGCGCGCGCCGGGCTGCGCCTCGACCAGATCGACCTGGTGGAGCTGAACGAAGCCTTCGCCGCCCAATCGCTCGCCGTCGTGCGCGACCTGGGCATCGCCCCGGCCCGGCTGAACCCGAACGGGGGCGCTATTGCCCTGGGCCACCCGCTGGGCTGCTCCGGGGCGCGCATCCTGACCACCCTGGTCCACGAGCTGCGCCGCCGCGAGGCCCGCTACGGCCTGGCCACGATGTGCATTGGCGTGGGCCAGGGGATCGCGACCGTGGTCGAACGGATTTGAGCGATCGGCGATCCCCTGGATCTGCTGTCAGGCGAACGCCGGGATCAGCCACTCCAGGTCCAGGGAGCGCAGCGTCTGCGGCAGCGGCTTGCCCGTCTCCTCGTCCCAGCCCATGAGGCGGTAGTAGTTGCGCTTCATCTCCCCGAAGTGGGCGCCGGCGTGGCTACCCGCGGCGGCTCCGTCAACCTGAGGGGATCCGTAGCGCTCTGAGGGTGCCTCCACCTCGGTGGTCAGGCCGTGGCGGAAGTTGAAGGCGCGCAGCAGGTGGACGATCTGGCGCCCCTTCCGCACCGCGTCGGCGACGGTGTAGTCCAGCCCGGTGACGGCATTGAACACCTGCACCTCCAGCCGCAGCTCGCGCAGGTCGAAGTTGCAGACGCCCAGACAGTCGTCGAACTGGCGCCGCCCATTGATCCTGGCCGCGAAAGTAGACACGTCGATCGGATCGAAGCGGTTCTTGACCGGCTCGACATCCAGGTAGTCGGTGGGGTCGGCGCCGGCCGTGGCCTCGATGGTGGAGGTGTTGCTGACGCAGGTGTCGAGCATCTCGGTAGGTCGGCCACGGTGGTCGTGGCCGCGCGGGCTAGCACCCTTCTGCGCGTAGACCGCCCAGCGCGCAGCCTCGCCGCCCAGGCGCTGCGAGGCGCGCATGACCCCCTCAGCCAGCCAGGCGCCGCACCCCTCGCGGCGGGCGATCTTGTAGAGCAGGCGCTCCACCGCCTCGGTGTTGCCCCAGGTGAGGTCCAGCCCGTCCAGGTCGTCGCGGGTCAGGGCGCCCTTGTCGTAGCACTCCATCACCCAGCCCACCAGCCAGCCGGTCTCATTCAGGTCCACCCCGATCCGGTCGGCGATGTTGCACAGCTTGAAGGCGGCGCTCTGGTCGGTGTTGGCGATCTGCGGCCCCATGGCCGCGAAGCCCTCGTACTCCGCCTCCTCGCCCACGTAGCCCGCGTCCTTGCCCACGGTCATGCACCCGAGGTGCAGGTGCTTCATGCGGCAGGCCCAGCAGGGATACAGGCGGCCCTGGAAGTGCGAGCGGAAGTAGGCGCCGTCCATCTGGTTGGCGGCCTCGTAGACGTTGGTCTGGTAGTTCTTGACGGGCAGTTGCCCGACTACCACCAGGTTGGGGAGGTTCAGCGCGGTGCCGCCGCGGTTCAGGGAGCCGTCGCGGAACGCGGCGGAGGCCTGGAAGAGCTGCTCGTTGAGTTCCGCCAGCGCCTCCGGGCGGGCCACGGGTACCTTCTGCTTGCCGCGGGCCACGGCGATGCACTTCAGGCGCTTGGCGCCCACGACCGCGCCGACGCCGTTGTGAGCGGCCACGTGGCCCTTGTCGCCGGCCAGAGCGGCGAAGCGCACCAGGTGTTCGCCCGCCGGGCCGACGCCGTGGACCGAGAGCGTGCGCTCCTTGTAGCCCAGCTCGGCCAGCAGGCGCTCCTCGGTCTCCCAGGTGTCCAACCCGAGCAGGTGGGAAGCATCGCGCAGCTCCACCTGCCCGTCGGCCACCCACAGGTACTGCCAGGTGGGGGCGCGGCCCTGGAGGACGATGGCGTCGTAGCCGCACTGCTTGAGGTAGGCGCCCAGGTAGCCGTTGGCCTGGGTAGTGCCGATCAGGTTGGTCATCGGCCCCTTGGTGGCGGCCGAGTAGGTGCCAGAGCCGTGGACCGCGGTCCCGCCCAGCGGGCCGGCGGCGATGACGACCCGGTTCGCGGGGTCGTCCCACTCCACGCCCGGCGGCACCTCGTCGTACATGATCCTGGCCCCGAGGCCGGTGCCGCCGATCCACGTGTGCGCGAGTTCCGGGGTGACTGGCTCGGCCCACGTTCGGCCGCTCGAGAGGTCCACGCGCAGCAGCTTGCCCATGATGCCGCCAGGCAGCGCGGTTGCCGACATCGCTCTCACCTCCAGAATGGAAAGGGCTGGGTTGGTGGACCTGAGTGTGGCACCGGGCGGCACGAATGTCAAACGGCGCCGGGGGGACGGCCCTCACCCTGACCCTCTCCCAGGGGGAGAGGGGAGGGATTCCCTCTCCCCCTGGGAGAGGGGAGGGATTCCCTCTCCCCCTGGGAGAGGGGAGGGATTCCCT
>JACQUR010000511.1 GCA_016210245.1 Chloroflexota bacterium | reverse complement strand
TGTGCTCGCTGGGCGAGTACCACTTGGCTTTGCGGAAGCGGATCGTCTCGCTGCGGACCACCAGGTCCTGGACCACCACGTCCTCGTAGCCCTTGAACTCGGCGTCGGCGGGCAGCGTGGCCCGGTCCAGCTCCAGCCGCTCCTCGCGCTCGATCCGCAGGCTGGCCCGTTTGGCGCCCTTGCTCCAGGCCTGGGGAGTGCGCCGCTCCGGCTCGGACGAATAGTCCCTCGGCGGCGGCTTGGGGGTGTTGCCCTTGACCTCGGGCTTGCCCTGCTCGCCCTTGAGCCGGTTGAGCTCGTCCCGCAGCCGCTGGTGCTCGGCGCGGAGCTCGAGTACTTCCCGTTGGAGGTCTTCGACCAGGTTCAGCAGGACGAGCACGGCCTGCCGGACCGGCCCCTCGGGCACCTGGGCCAGGTCCAGGGCTGCCAGCACCTCCTGCGGCGGATCGGGTCGCTGCTTCCCCACGCTCATGCCTCAAGTATACCCAGCCGGGGCGGCCTCCCCCGGATTATTGAGGAGATACCGTTGCCCGGGTATGCGCCCGACCTCAACCCCACCGAAGGCGTCTGGAACCACCTGAAGCGGGTCGAACTACGCAACGTCTGCTGCTCCAATCCACGCAAACTGCGCCAGGAGTTGCGTTTGGCCACAGCCCGCCTACGCCACAAACAGCACGTGCTGCATGGCTGCATCCGAGGACCTGGCTACCAGGTGTAGGTGTAGCATCCTTAGTTCTTCTTGCAGCGCTGAGTAAGCTGGCGCGCGAACCCCTGCTCGAGCGGGCGGCCTACGCCATCGGCATGAACCCGCTCGACATCCGCCTGAAGAACCTGAACGAGGTCGGCAACCCCGACACCAAGCGTCCCTTCAGCAACCCCGGCATGCGCGACACGATCGTCAAGGCGACCGAGGCGATCGGATGGGCCCAGAAGTGGCACGCGCCCAAGGCCCGCGAGGTCAGGCCCGGCGTGTTCCACGGTATCGGAATGGCCTGCCACGTGTGCGTCCACGGCGCCGGCGGCAACCCCTCGACCGGGATGGTCGTCGTCAACGCCGATGGCACCCTGACCGTGATCTCCGGAGCGACTGAAGTGGGCGGGGGCGAGCGGACGGTCATGGCGATGATCGCGGCCGAGTCGGTGGGCATCCCACTGGCCTCTACCCGCATCACCCCCGAGGTCGACACGGACGTCACGGCCGACACCGGCAACACGGCCGGCAGCCGCCAGACCAACAGCGGGGGCTGGGGGGTGCATCTGGCGGGCCTGGACGCCAAGCAGCAGTTGCTGGAGTGGGGCGCCAGGAAGTTCGTGAACGACGCCCGGCGCGCCAACCCGCCCCAGACCATCCAGGTCAGCCCGGAGGAACTCGACACCGGGAACGGCGAGGTCTTCTTCAAGTCGGACCGGAGCCGGAAGTTGTCCATCCGGGAGGTGGTAGCCTTTGCCAACAACCCGATCATCGGGCGGGGCGCGCACGTCCATCCGCCGACCTGGGAGCGAGTCGCTTTCGCCACCCACACAGCCGAGATCGAGGTGGACACCATCACGGGCAGCATCGCGGTCACCAGGTACGTCGCCGCCCACGACGTAGGCCGGGCGCTCAACCCGCTGGGGGTCGAGCAGCAGATCGAGGGCGGGGTGATCATGGGCCTGGGCCAGGCGCTGACCGAAGCGCTGCTGGTCGACCAGAGCACCGGGCTGCCGCTCAACGACAACATCCTGGACTACAAGGTGCTCTCCATCAAGGACGTGCCGAGGAAGATCGACGTCATCATGGTGGAGAAGCCCAAGGAGTACGGCGTGTTCGGCGCCCACGGGATCGGCGAGCCGCCGCTCGGCGCCGTCGCCTCGACGATGATCAACGCGGTCTACAACGCCGTCGGCGTCTGGGTCGAGGACATCCCGCTGACGCGGGACCGGGTCCTGGCTGCCCTGAAGAAGGGCTAGGCAGGACGGGAGGAAGACGAGATGAAGAGCTTCGAGCTACACGACGCCAGGACCGTCGACGAGGCGGTGGGCCTGCTGGACAAGCTCGGGCCGACCGCGAAGGTTGTCGGCGGCGGCAGCGACCTGGTGGACGGCCTGATGAAGGACTGGATCCAGGGCAAGGGCCTGCCCCTGCCCGCCTTCCTGGTGGACATCACCACCATCCCCCAGTTGACCGGGATCAACGCCACGCCTCAGGGGGCGACCATCGGCGCGGCCACCACCCTCAGCGCCATCGTCGAGTCCCAGCCGCTGCGCCAGGGCTGGCCCGTGCTGGGCGAGGCGGCCCAGGCGGTCGCCTCGCCCCTGATCCGCAACTTCGGCACCCTGGGCGGCAACCTCAACCAGCGCCCTCGCTGCTGGTACTTCCGCGGCGAGAAGTTCGACTGCTACAAGAAGGGCGGCGACTTCTGCTTCGCCGTCACCGGCGACAACCGCTACCACGCCGTCATCGGCGGCGAGCTGTGCTACATGGTCCACCCCTCCGACACCGCCGTCGCCCTGCTGGCCCTGGGAGCCAGGGCCAGGATTGCCGGGCCCGGCGGCCAGCGCGAGGTCGCCTTCGACGACTACTTCGTCGGGCCGCGCACCGACGTGCTGCGCGAGAACGTGCTCAAGCCGAACGAGCTGCTATCCGAGGTGACCATCTCGCCCCTGGCAGCCAACACGAAGACTGCCTGGATCAAGCTCAAGGACCGCCAGGTGTACGACTTCGCCCAGGTGAGCGTGGCGGCGGTGGTAACCAGCGAGGGCGGGGCCTGGAAGGACGGGCGGATCGTGCTGGGCGGGGTGTCGCCGGTGCCGTATCGGGCCAAGGTGGTGGAGGATGCCCTCAAGGGCAAGGACATCAAGGCCACGATCAGGCAGGCGGCGGCGGCGATCCGCACCGTCGCCCGCCCGATGAGCCTGAACGCCTACAAGGTCGACATCGCCCAGGGCCTCATCGAGCGCGCTGTGCTCCAGGCGCTCGCCTGAGCCCAGTCGGCAGCAGGCAGCAGGCAGTAGGTCTACTGCCTGCTGCCTGCTGCCGACACTGCAGGAGGTCAGGAGTCGACATGCCAGATGCATCATCCCTTCAGCCTCGAGGGCTGAAGCGCATCGTGTGCGGGTACACGCTGGGCGCGCTGCCGGCCTGGTGGCTGATGGTGCATCGTCGCCTGAAGACCAGTGCCGAGCGCCAGGGCCTGCAGCTCAAAGTGGAGCTGGCGCCGCTCTCCGCCTTGCCCGAGGCCGTCGACCTGCTGGTCGTCCCACCCGAGTTGGCCGCCGCGGCGCGCGCCCAGGCGCCACGGGCGGAGGTGGTCACCATCGGCGAAGACCAGTATCCGGGCGGCGTGATCGAGTTGGCTGCCCGGGTGGCAGATGCGGCGCGCTACCGGGTCGAGCGGAGCGAAGGCACCGCTCCCGGCTCGCCGCCCCAGCCCAGGATCGTCAGGTACGTGGGCTACGAGCGGGTGGACTGAGCTCGACCGGGAGTGTGCGGGAATCAAGGTGGCGGGTATCCCTGCCCGCCCCACCAGACCTGGCTCAGGCTTGCCGAAAGCCGCTGGAGACGGTCTGCCTGGACCGGCTGGTCGCCCCAAGCCATCGCGCGGCCCATGCGATAATAGATCAGGCACCCTGACAGGAGGTGGACCGGATGGCGCGAGAGCTGAGGCGGGTACCGCTGGAGCCCGACACGAACCTTCTACGCATCCTGGAGGCAGTCCACATTGACAAAGTCCCCCGGCTCATCGAACGAGAGGGGGAGCCCCTTGCCGTCGTGGCCAATCCGGCAGACTATGGCGCTGAGGCAGTTGCACCGAAGAGTAAGCGCCGGAAGAAGGAACTCCTCGCTCTCGCAGGAGTGTGGAGCGATCTTGATGCAGACGACATGATCGATGCCCTGTACAGGGCGCGCCACGAGGCCCCGCCTAGCGCTCCTAAGGTCTACCGATCAAGCTAGTGGGCCTCGGCGGCCATCTGGCCCTCCGCCCGGGACTCGGGACGCGCCTCCCTGCCCTCGAGCGCCCAGCCGGGATGGCGGGCGCGGACATACTCGACGCTCACCCAGGTGGTCACCATGGCCACCAGCAAGGGCCAGCGGCTGGGACTAGCCACGTAGCGCAGGTGGTCCAGCAGTTTGGCCGCCACGAGCACCATGGCCGCGACGTGGAGCACGCTGAGGAGATTGACTACCTCGCCGGGAATTGGTAGCAGGAAGCGCATGGCCTTCAGTAGACCGCTGAGGACAATCAGCCCCACCAGCACCACCCAGGCCGGGAAGGAGACCAGCCGCTCATAGTACGTGAACTGCCCGACGAGCGGAGCCGGCCGACGCAGGCTGAGGCCGAAGAAGCCCGCCACCGCGCTCCCCAGCACGCCCGGCAACTCGCTGGCCAGGCCGCGCACCTCGCGCGCGAAGCGCTTCGTGTCGGGCAGCAAGCGGCGGTCGCCGATCAGCAAGCGGTGGGTGACGAAGCTACTCACGGCCAGGACGATCAGCGCGGCCCCCAGGTAGTGGAAGCGATAGAGCAGGGGCAGCGGCACCGGCGCGGGCACGTCGAGGACGCCCTTCAGGTACTGCACCGCCCCGGTCCCGAGCGCGATCAGAAAGCCGAGGGCATTGATCCAGTGGGTCAGTGCGGTGCTTGCCGAGAACCTGCGCACCCTGTTGCCGTGGTGCTCGGTGCCGAAGCCGGCGTGATTGAGGGCCTGGGACAGGCCCAACAGGACCCCGATTCCAACGACGAACGGCAGCGCCTTGGCGAAGAGGACGTTGTCGGAGAGCAGCGGGCCCCACGGCTGGGCGCCCGAAACCTGCTGCAGGACGATCCAGACCCCGCCAGCCACCGCCAGGGCCAGCCCGATTCCGAGAATCATGAGCGGCGAACTCTGACGCTGCACCTCTCCCTCCTGCCTCTCTCCTCCGCGTGTTCACCGTCAGACCGATTGCTTGGGCGCGGGGCTACCCTCGAAGGTCTGGAGCCGGCGCAGCTTGTCCCACGTGGCCTGGTCGCCGCGCGGCACATCCAGGCACGGACGGTCGCTCTTGACGATTCCCTGTTTGATCCGAATATTCACCGGACAGCGCTCCGCGCACGCGGGCCCCTCCGCTCGGAAATAGCACAGGTCGCACTTGACGAAGATATCCCGGTCGGGATCGTAGGTAATCCGAGACTTCTGGCCTAGCTTCTCGCCGCTGGTCGCCCGTGCCTCGTCCCACACAGGGAAGGGGCAGGCCTCGGCGCAGCGACCGCAGCTCACGCACCGGTCCTCCCGGATGTAGCGCGCCCCGGTCCTGGGCTCCACCTGAAGAGCGCTCACCGGGCACACGGACAGGCACTCGGGCGCCGGGCACTGCAGGCAGGGCGTCTGGGTAAAGGAGCCGCGTCCGGGGTAGTTGCGCTCGACCTCAGGGTCCACCTTAACCTTCGGATCGTTGTAGATCCTGATCCGCGGCAGCGCCGACAAGCCCGCCTCCTGGTGGACCCGGGAACAGATCACCTCGCAGGTCAAGCAGCCGATGCAGAGCGAGGGGTCCGGGAAGACGACAGCCTCGGCAACCCTGGCGCCCGGCAGCCCGCTCCAGCGGGCCAGGTCGACGAAGCCGACGAGATTGAACCCCGCGGCCACCCCTGCCGCGACCGCGCCGCGAAGGAACTGTCTGCGCGAAGGATCCGGCGGCCCCCCCTGCTCCGCCGACGAGGAGGACGGAGCCTTTGCACCGACCTCGTGAGACACGGTACCTCCTCCATCCGTGCGAAGTCGTTCGACCCCAGGGAAGCAGCCCTAAGGATAGCAGCACGCGCCCCTGGCGTCTACCGGCCGGCAGAGCGCGGGGGTGACCAGTTTCTGTGCCGGCGGTCGCCGAGCCGTAGGGGGCGACGGCCCGGTCGCCCCGCCGCCCCGAGCCGTAGGGGGCGACGGCTCTGTCGCCCCGCCGCCCCGAGGGCGGCAGAGCGTGGCGACCAAGGGGCCGGAGGAGAGCTGCTGGCCGGCCCCCTGCTCACCACGCCTTGCCACCCTCGGGGCGGCGGGCGGACAGCGCCGTCCGCCCCTACGACCTCCACGCACAAGAACTTGGCAGACCCAATTCCAGGGATCAATTGTAGGCGCCGGCCACCTGCCGGTACACTGCCGTCGCCGATCGCCCAGCACCTCGCCCATGCCCCGGGCGATCGCCTCCCCACAGAGACACAGAGACGCAGAGCTACCCCCTTGTCCAGAGGACTCTGCGTCTCTATGTCTCTGCGCTGGGTCTTGAGAGGCGCTCTTAAGACGCTCCTCCGGCCATCGCCTGCAACGCCGCCTGCCACTGCTTGAGCGCGACGTCGCCGTCGATGATCGGCTGGATCACCAGATCGCTGAACATGCTGAACGGCCACTCGAGCATCATCTGGCTGAGCGCCGCCTCGTCGGGGATAGTGACGATCCCACCGCCGCCATTGCCGCCCGCGAAGAAGTAGAATGCCTCCATCCTGGAACGGTAGCGCTCCCGCCACCGGACAAAACCCTGCATGAGCGCGGGCATCTGTTCGGGCGGGATGGGGAACTTCGGAGTCGCTGTCACCAGCACGCGCACGGTCGTACCTCCCAGAGCGGAATCGACGTTGATCGCTTGAGGGCCCTCCAAACCATCATACGCCCCGGAGGCTGGCCTTGCTAGAGGGTTGGACACGGAATCTTGCCTTCAAGGGAACTGGCTGCCGCCCTGAGGGGCAGGTCACCCGTCCCGCTGGTGAGCGCGTTCGGACCGATCGGCCCCAGGCAGGTCCTGCAGCAATGGGCTGTCTCAGGTCAGCGCCGCGGCCGTTCGTTGCCGCAGCACTGGGCGCAGGAACTGTCCGGTGAAGGAGCCCGGGTGCTCGGCCACCTGCTCCGGCGTGCCGGTGGCGATCACCTCGCCACCGGCCTCGCCGCCCTCGGGGCCGAGGTCGACGATCCAGTCGGCGGTCTTGACCACGTCCAGGTTGTGCTCGATGACCACCACGGTATTGCCGGCCTCGACCAGGCGGTCGAGCACGGCCAGCAAGCGGCTCACGTCGGCGAAGTGCAGGCCGGTGGTGGGCTCGTCCAGGATGTAGATGGTGCGCCCGGTCGCACGGCGGGACAGCTCGGTGGCCAGCTTGACCCGCTGGGCCTCACCGCCGGACAGGGTGGTGGCGGGCTGGCCGAGGTGGATGTAGCCCAACCCCACGTCGTGCAGAGTTTGCAGCTTGTGGCGCAGCCCGGGGACGGGCTCGAAGAAGGCCAGCGCCTCCTCGACTGTCATGTCCAGCACTTCGGCCACGCTCTTGCCCTTGTAGCGGACCTCCAGCGTCTCGCGGTTGTAGCGCCTGCCCTTGCACACCTCGCACGGCACGTAGACGTCCGGCAGGAACTGCATCTCGATGCGCAGGATGCCGTCGCCCTCGCACGCCTCGCACCGCCCCCCCTTCACATTGAACGAGAAGCGCCCGGGCAGGTAGCCGCGCAGGCGCGCCTCGGGCACGGCGGCGAACAGCTCGCGGATGGGCGTGAACAGGCCCGTGTAGGTGGCCGGGTTGGAGCGCGGGGTGCGGCCGATGGGCGACTGGTCGATGTCGACCACCTTGTCCAGGTGCTCCAGACCCTCCACGCGGTCGTGGGCGCCTGGCCGCTCGCGCGCCTTGTAGAGCTGCTGGGCCAGCGCCTTGTAGAGCACCTCCGCGATCAGGGTGCTCTTGCCCGAGCCCGAGACGCCGGTGACGCAGATGAATCTGCCCAGCGGCAGCTCCACGTCGATGTTCTTGAGGTTGTTCTCCCGCGCGCCGCGGATGCGGATGCTCCTTCCGTTGCCCGCCCGGCGCCCCTCCGGCACCGGGATGCGCATCT
Source organism: Chloroflexota bacterium (assembly GCA_016210245.1). Classification (GTDB taxonomy): domain Bacteria; phylum Chloroflexota; class UBA6077; order UBA6077; family JACQUR01; genus JACQUR01. The sequence continues at coordinate 48 of JACQUR010000511.1, read as the reverse complement.
GGCCGCTCAGATACTGCCCGGTGAGCGACGCCTCGCAGGCCAGCACCT
>JACQUR010000510.1 GCA_016210245.1 Chloroflexota bacterium | reverse complement strand
GTCCAGCGAGGCTCGGAAGCCCGTTCGCTCCAGGGTTTGCGCCAGTGGCTCAGGCATATCGCTCCACCCCCTGTTCGATCCGGCGCTTCGCCGCCTATCCGAGCCGCGACGGTGTGGGTGCGCGGACCCCGGGGTCCGCGCTCCCTCACGGTCGCGGCTCGGATACCACCTCTCACTTGGCGGGTCACAGACCGCTGGCGCCCTGTCGACTGTGAACTGTCGACTGTCGACTCAGTAGGCTCCGGTCCGAGCTACCAACGGAATGGTTCGTGCAAGAGAGGTCCCTGTGAGTCGGTACACCTCTTGCACGCACGAGGGTGAGCCGCTACCATAACGCGCGCCAAGAGGCCAGGCCGCTGAGTGCCGGGAGAGCGCGCGGAACCTCCTGCTGTTCAGAGTGCAACCAGGTTTCGTTCTGCCCACCGCGTGCGGCCGCTTTGACGAGGAGGTCAGAGACCGCATGCCGACCACTCGGGCCGACAAGCCCTGGCACCTGTGTGTGCATGGCCACTTCTACCAACCGCCGCGCGAAAACCCTTTCACCGGCAAGGTGCCCTCCGAGCCCGGGGCAGGCCCCTACCACGACTTCAACGAGAAGATCGCCGCCGAGTGCTACCGCCCCAACGCGCAGCTCGGCAACTTCGAGCGCATGAGCTTCGACCTGGGGCCCACGCTGGCCTCGTGGCTCGAGCGCCACGATCCCGCAACCTACCAGGCGATCGTAGCCGCGGACCGCAAGAACGTGGCTGAGACGGGCCAGGGCAACGCCATGGCCCAGGCCTACAACCACACCATCCTGCCGCTGGCGACGCACCAGGAGAAGCGCGTCCAGCTCGCCTGGGGCATCGCCGACTTTGTCCACCGCTTTGGCCGTCGCCCGGAGGGGCTGTGGCTGGCCGAGACGGCGGTGGACACCGAAACCCTGCGCCTCATGGCCGAGTTCGGAATCAAGTTCACCATCCTGGCCCCCTGGCAGGCCCAGGAGCGAGACATCGACCCCACCGAACCCTACCGGGTGCGGCTCCCCGGGGGGCAGTTGATCGTCGTGTTCTTCTACCAGGGCCCGCTCTCCGGTGGGGTTTCCTTCGACCCCGGGCTGACCATCAACGCGGAGACCTTCGCCCAGGCAGACCTGCCGCGCCACCTGAACCCGCACAAGCTGGCCAGGGGAGAGCGTCAGCTCCTGACCATCGCCACCGACGGCGAGCTGTACGGGCACCACCAGGCCTATCGCGATCTCTTCCTCGCCCACCTGCTCAAGGTGAGCGCCCCCGTGGCCGGGTTCGAGGTGCTGAGGCCGGCGCAGTACCTGGCCCGTTTCCGGGTGCGGCGCGAGGCGCGGATCAAGGACGCCACCTCCTGGAGCTGCCACCACGGGGTGGAGCGCTGGCGGGGTGGCTGCCCCTGCACCGAGGGCGACGGGAGTTGGAAGCTGCCGCTGCGCCACGCCTTCGACCGCCTGGCCGCCCGGATCGACGCCGCCTTCGAGCTCACGACCAGGGACCTGCTGCGCGAGCCCTGGGCGGCGGTGGAGGCCTACCTGCCGCTGCGCCTGGGCGACGTGTCCGAGAAGGAGTTCCTGGCCGCGCACGCGACCGGCAAGCTGAGCCACGACGCGGTCCGCAAGCTGCGCCTGCTCTTCGAGGCCCAGTACTACCGCCACCTGGTGTACACCAGTTGCGCCTTCTTCTACGAGGACCTGGACCGACTCGAGCCAGCCCGAATGCTGGCCTTCGGCACCCGCGCCGCGCGCCTGACCCAGCAGGCGACCGACCTGGCGATGGAGGAGGCGTTCGTCCTCGATCTCGCCGCCGCGCGGAGCTGGCGCACAGGGCGCACCGGCGCCGACCTCTACCGCCAGGTTGTCTCGCGTCGAGCAGCCAGGAAAAACGGCGCCCGCCAGGCGGCGTAACCCCCTTTCAGTCTGAGGCCAGTGTTCTGTTACCCGTGAAGTGGTGGGTAGGCTGGTGGGGCGGGCGTCTCTGCCCGCCCGTGCGTGCCAGTGCCTGTCCATCAGTTCACGGGTCACAGAGCTCTAGGCCAGCATCACTCGGTCGGCAAGAACGCGCACCAGGCCGTCGCGCTCCAGGCGCTGCACCAGGTCCAGCAGCCAGGGCAGCTCCGCCGCCTCGAAGTCGGGCTTGATCGCCCGGCCCAGCGCCAGCAGGTCCAGGCTGGCGCCCTCCGCCACCGCCCGCAGCGCGTCCACGATCCGACCTCGGTAGTAGCGGCTCGAGCCCTGGAAGGGCGAGTTCACCCGGTAATCGGCCGGCCGCTCGCGCATGCTCCGCGCCGCCTGCCAGCGCTCCATCTGGGGCCTGGCCAGACACAGCCGCTCCAGAGGGCAGCGCGCGCAGGCAGGCTGAAGGGCCGTGCAAACCGTCGCGCCCAGGTCCATCAGCGCCTGGTTCCAATCGTAGGCCCGCCCGGCGGGCAGCGCCTGGGCGGCCAGGGCTGCCACCTGGCGGGGCGGCAGGTGGCGAGCGTCCACCTCCCCCAGCAGCGCCCGCGCCAGCACCCGTCGCACGTTGGTGTCGACCACCGGCACGGGCAGGTCGAAGGCGAAGCAGGCGACGGCCGCAGCAGTATAGGGCCCCAGGCCCTTCAAGCGGCGCAGCGCCTGGGGATCGGCGGGCAGGTGCCCGCCGAACTCCTGGACCGCCTGCTGGGCGAGGGCGTGCAGGCGCACGGCACGCAGGTTGTAGCCCAGGGGCGCCCAGGCGCGAATCACCTCCGCGCGGCTGGCGGCGGCCAGCGCCTCCAGGCTGGGGAAGCAGGCCAGGAACTCGCGGTACCTGGGGACTACCCGCTCCACCTGGGTCTGCTGGAGCATCACCTCCGCCACCAGGATCGCATAGGGATCGCGGGTGTGCCGCCAGGGCAGGTCGCGCCCCTGGCGGGCGTACCAGGCAAGGAGTAGGTCAGGGAGAAACTCCTGGCTCACTCGAACGAGGGGACGCTCCGCGCCCGCGGCTGGCCGTTCAGGAAGGCGTGGGTGAGGGGCACGATGCGGAACATCACCCACACCTCGACCGGGAAGCGCTCGCGCACCGCAGCGCTGAGCCGCTCGGCCAGGACTGTCCCGAAGCGGTAGAGCTGCTCCTCGGAGCTGAGCTCGACCCACAGCTCGACCTCGCGCCGTTCGTCCTGGACGACGATGCGCCGCAGGACGACCGAATCCACAGCCGAGCGGAAAACGGTGGCGATCTCCTGGCGCAGGCCAGCCTTCACCGCCTCGTAGATGTCCAGCGGTCCGAGAAAGTCGGCGAAGATCACGGTAGCTCCCTCTCCTCATGGTACCACCTGCCGGCTAGCCCGGGCACAGGCGTGCTATCATGGCGCCAGACTTGAGAGTGCAGAGGTGAGATTTGAGAGTGCGGAGTGCATTCTGCACTCTCAAATCTCACCTCTGCACTCTACCGAACTGCATGGAGGCAGCGTGAGCGACGCAGCGGAGCGGATCAACGTCGTCGCGGTGCTGGGCGCCGGGACCATGGGCGCGGGCATCGCCCAGGTGGCGGCGGTGAGCGGGTTGCGCACGCGGATGTACGACGTGGCCGAGCAGTTCCTGGAGCGCGGTCGGGCGGCGATCGCCGACTCGCTGCGGCGGCTGGTGGCGCGCGGGCGGCTGGAGTCTGCCACCCGCGAGGCCGCCCTGGCTGGCCTGGAGCCCACCACCCGGCTGGAGGACCTGGCGGACGCCGACTTCGTGATCGAGGCGGCGCCGGAGGAGCTGCCGCTGAAGCAGTCGCTGTTCAAGCGCCTGGACGAGCTGTGCCCGCCCCACACCATCCTGGCCAGCAACACCTCCTCGCTCAGTATCACCGAGCTGGCCAGCGCCACGCGGCGCCCCCAGCAGGTGGTGGGCCTGCACTTCTTCAACCCGCCCGCGCTGATGCAACTGGTAGAGGTGATCGGCGGGCAACTGGCCAGCGCGGAGAGCCTGGAGACAACCCGTGCCCTGGCGCGGCGCCTCGGCAAGCGGCCGGTGACCGCCCGGGACACGCCCGGGTTCATCGTCAACCGCGTGGCCCGCCCCTTCTACCTGGAGAGCCTGCGCATGCTGGGCGAGGGCCTGGCCCCGGTGGAGACCGTCGACCGGGCGGCGCGCGAGGTAGCCGGCTTCCGCATGGGCCCGTTCGAGCTGCTGGACCTGATTGGCATCGACGTCAACCTGGCGGTCAGCCAGACGGTGTACGAGGCCTGGTACCAGGAGCCGCGCTTCCGCCCTCACCCCATCCAGCGGGCGATGGTCCGGGCGGGGCAGGTGGGCCGCAAGAGCGGGCGAGGCTTCTACGACTACTCGGCCACGCCGCCTACGCCCTGCTACCCGCCGCCCCAGGGCAGCCCGATCGCCCTGCTGGACCCGAGCGCGGCGCCCTGGCCGGAGTGGGCCGCGCGCTTAGCTCCGAGCGGGCAGGCCGACCCGCTGGCCGTGGCCCTGGCCGCCCGCCTGGTGGCCACGCTGGCCAACGAGGCGGCGCTGGCGCTGCAGGAAGGCGTGGCCTCGCGCGAGGACATCGACGCAGCGATGAAGCTGGGCACCGCCTACCCCCACGGCCCGCTGGAATGGGCGGACCAGGTGGGGCTGCCGCTGGTGGTCCGCACCCTGGAGGCGCTCCAGCAAACCGTCAGCCCCGAGCGCTACCAGCCGGCGCAGGTGCTGCGGCGGCTGGTAGCGCTGGAGCACAGAATCACCTGACATCGACACACGGAGGAGCGCTGTTGACCCGGCGGCAGTGGGTGCGATACGTTCGTCGGCGCTGAGCGACAATGCCGATGAGCAGCCTGGATCGCGCTACCTTGCACCCCAAAGGGTTCAACGATAGCGTGGCCTTGCCATACGGGTTGCGGGTCGGCGAGGTGAAGGCTGCGCTGGACGACGTGTACGACTTTCTCTACAACGTCAACCGGTTCCTGGTTGAGAAGGGCTGGGATCGCCTGGAGGAAACCCTCTCAGCCGCGTCCTTCAGCGGAATGCTCAGCGAGATGGTGGTTCAGGGCATCTCCAAGCGGAGCGCCACTGTCACCAAGAACCACTATCACAATGGGCGTCCGGACCTGGTGCCCAAAGGACACTACCAGGGTGACGCTGTGCTGCACGGAGACCATGGCATCGAGGTGAAGGCCTCGAGGTTCAGTACCGGCTGGCAGGGCCACAACGTGGAAACTGGTTGGATCATGATCGTCCAGTACTTCCAGGATCCGAAAGAGCCGACCATCTTCGACCGCGTTCTGGCGGCCCAACTGGAGCCTGCCGACTGGTCCTTCAGCGGAAGAGGAGCTACCAGTCGCAGGACGCCTACGGCCTCGATCAAGAAGTCGGGCGTACGGAAGTTGGAGGCGAATGCGGTGTACCTGGATCCCCACTATCGACCGAGGCCAGCTCCCAAAGCAGGGACAAAGGCGGCCCAATCCGAGAGAGTCGAGGGATAGCTTCTTTCGCCATCTCGATGTAGGTGAGGTCGCTCTCGATGCCGATGGCTGAATAGCCCAACCACTCGCATGCTGCCAGGGTTGAGCCACTACCAGCGAACGGATCGAGGACCGTACCTTCGCCCAGAGGCAGCACCGCGCGAACGACCTCGCGCAGGAACGCCTGGGGTTTCAGGCTGGGATGCGGGGCGATCGCTCGCTCTTCTCGCCGCGTCGGGCTGCTCTCGATGACGTCACCAAAGGGGCGATCCCTCGAGGGCCGTCGGAAGCCGCCCGTCTTCCACCTTCGAAGGTTATCAGACACTCTCCCTTCGCACGGCTTGCGGAGGATGACCCAGGGCTCCCACTGGGAGCGCGGCATCACGCTGACCTCGGGGAACTCGTCCTCGGCGTTTTTCGGCCGGTCCCCGCCCCGGAGCGTTTGCGTCAGTCGGACGATCTCGCCGCGTTTCTCGAACTTTGAGTCGACCATCGCCTGCGAGACGACGTGGTTGAACAAGGGGCTGGTCGCGATGAGCACGTGCGCTCCAGGGACCAGCACCGGAAACAGCACTGTGGCCCATGCCCGAAAGAACGAGTGGAGCGCTGCGATGTCCTTGTCGCCCAGGACCGTGAAGCGCGGTAGCGGTTGGCGCTGATGCCCGCCAATCGCGGGAGGGATCCTCCAGACGCCGCCATGCCCGTTCCGGAGCTTGCTCACCTGCTCCGGGGTGTACTCCAGCATGCCGTAGGGAGGATCTGTCACTACCGCGTGAATCGAATGCCCCGGGTACGCCCGTAGCCAATCCAGGCAATCGGCATGATAGAGCCGCGTGAGGCCAGAGGGAGAAACATACGCTGGCGTGCCGTAGGGCTCGCTCACTTCGGGCCAACCTCCTCGATCGGTGCGGCTCCATCGTAGAACAGATGTGCTGACATGTCAAGAGCAGATCGTACTAACCCGCGCAAGAAAACCGCTCAGATGGATCAGGCTTCGCGCACCACCACCCGGTACATTCGTACCGGTGCGCTCAGTCCCTTTGGCTGCACCTCGAAGGGTTGGCCGTGCAGTCCGGCCGCGGCGACCAGGTCGGCCGCATCGTCGAACGCGGTAGCCGTGGCCACGATCTCTCCACCCTGCGCCTCGTGCTGGGCGCGGGCGGCCAGGTTGACCGCGGTGCCGAAGTAGTCCAGGCGCTCGTTCAGGGTGACCGCAAAGCACGCCCCAACATGGACGCCCACCTTGACCAGGCGGGCTGGGTCGACCAGTCCGCCGTCGTCCAGGGTGCGGATGTCGCGCTGGAGAGCCAGCGCAGCCGCGAGCGCGGCGCGGCCATCCGGGAAGGCGGCCATGACCGCATCGCCGATGGTCTTGACCACCGCGCCGCCGGCCGCCTCGATGGCGCGGCGCAGGACGGCGAAGTGGTCGCTCACCAGGCGAAAGGCACGCGCATCGCCCGCCCGCTCGTACAGCGCCGTCGAGCCGGCCAGGTCGGTGAACAACAGCCCCACCCGGCCGATGGCCAGCTCGATCCCGGGCGCCAGCGCCTCGTTTGAGAACAACTGCCGAAAGGCGGGGAAGACCATCAGCCGGCCGGGCGTGGCCGCGGCCTCCGACCAGCGGGCATCGTCGAGCGCGACCGTGACTGCGTGGGCGGTGGCGTTCGCCAGACGGAGGGTGAGGCCACCCGCGGCCACCTGTGCCTGCTCCGGGAGCATGGCCATCGACTCCACGCCCACCTCCAGCAGGGCGGGCGCGCCCGCCGACTCGGCGCGCAGGCGGACGAGGCCGCGGCTCTGGGGCGAACGGATCGCATACGGGCCCGGGACGAGCGCGAGCTGCCACTCGCGCGTCCCGCCGGGCGGGAGCGTCACCTGGGCGCGGCGATGGGGCGTGTGCGCCGGGCTGCTCACGCAGTAGGCACCCAGCTCGACCGTGCGGATGGCCGGGGCCGGGTAGAAGCGGGCCTCGATCGCCTCATCGGCGCTGGGCGTGAAGTGGAGGTTGCAGGCGGCGCAGCGGCCAGCCACGGGCACCTCGTGCAGGTGCGCCGCGGCGGCCTTGACCCCGCGGCAGACCGGACACAGCAGCTCCCAGCGCATCTCCAGCAGCCCGGCCACGGTGGCGTGCAAGAACGTCTCCAGGCTCCGCTGAGGGTCGGTGCCCCAGCGCTCGGCTAGCTCGAGCGGGCGCATCCCGGCCACATCCTCGTCCGCCGCCTCGGCCAGGAGCCGCCTGAGCTGCGCGGTCGGCTCGGGCGCAGCGCCCTCGGCCCGCAGACGCGCCACCAGCGCGTCCAGGCGGGCTGTATCCGCCTGGCTGCGCGCTCGGGCCAGGTTGGGAAAGGGGTCGGCCACCTGGCCAGCCAGGAAGGCGGCGATGGCCTGGTACTGGCGGCAGGCCCGGCCCACGCTGCGGGGTGCGATCCCAAAGCGGACCAGCGGGTCGAACAGCGCGCTGCGCGGGGTGAAGTGGGCCACGACGCGCAGGCGGGTCCCGCCGGCCACGGGCAGCAGCTCGGTCCCGCCCCAGAAACGGACCAGCGGGCCGCGCTGATACTCGCGCACGACCGAGAAGCGCCGCGGCCACTCCCACTCGAAGGGATGCTCGGTCCAGCGGGCGAGCGGCAGGCCCAGCACCCGGTACTCGCCCTGCTGCGCCTCGCCGCCCTCCTGGCGTTCCACGCGGGTGACGTGAACCGGCGGCAGGCCGACCGCGCGGTCGAGGCGGTTGGTATCGGCCACGAACGGCCAGAGCTGCTCCGGCGCGAACGGCACGGTGATCTCGGCCGCGGCCGAGATCAGACGCGGAGATGCTCTGGACGCGGGGACGCGGGGTCCTTCGACAGGCTCAGGCCCTTCGACCGGCTCAGGATGAGCGGGAGACCGCACTGCCTACTGCCTACTGCCTGCTGGCTCCAGGGCGAGCGGCAGCCGCACGGTCACGATCGTTCCCACCCCCTCCTGGCTCTCGATCGCAATCTGCCCGCCGTGCTGCTCCACGATCTTGCGCGCCCCGGCCAGGCCGATGCCGGTGCCTGCGATCCGCCCGATCACGTTCCCGCCCCGCTGGAAGCGCTCGAAGATGCGAGGCAGGTCGGCGGCCGGGATGCCAATGCCCTGGTCCCGGACCTGCAGCACTGCCCACGGCCCCTGCTGGGCCACGCACACGGTGACCTTGCCCCCCTCAGGGCTGTACTTGATGGCGTTGTCGAGCAGGTTGCCCAGCACCCGCTCCAGCCGCACCTCGTCCCACAGCCCGACCAGCTCCACCACCGCCGCCTCCACCCGGAGCTGGTGGCGCTCGGTGGTGTGCTCGTGCTCCGCCGCCGCCTGCCGGGCCAGGGCCACCAGGTCGGTGGCGTGGCGGTCGAGCGGCAATGGCTGGCCCATCTGGAGGCGGGCCACATCCAGCAGCTCGTCGATCAGAATGGCCATCCTGGTGGTGGCAGCGTCGATCTTCTCCAGCCCCTCGATCAGCCGCGAGGCATCGGGCAGGCCTGCGCGCGCCACTTGCCGCTGGACAAGCTGGGCATAGCCCTTGATCGTGGTCAGCGGGGTCTTGAGGTCGTGGGAGGCGGAAGCCAGGAAGTCGTCGCGGGTGCGCAGGTTCTGCTCGAGCTGGCGATAGAGATGGGCGTTGTCGATAGCCAGGGCGCAGCGGTGCGCCAGGTCCACGGCCAGCGCGAGCTCCGACGGGCCGTAGCGGCGGCCGGACTCGGCCGCGGTGAAGGTGATGGCGCCGAGGGTGTGCCCGCGGGCGATGAGCGGTACGATGATCGCGGACCTGGCGCCGAGCGCGCGGACGAGCTCGGCGTGCGCGGCGTCCTGCGCGGCGGCCTCCACCAGCCAGTCTGGGATGTCCGGAAAGAGCTCCGGCTCCCCGCTGCGCAGCACCCTGGCCACTGGACTGTTGGAGCCGGAGCCAGGTTGGTAGCTGCGCAACTCCTCGAGCAGGAGCTGCTCCCTGGTCGGGTCCACGTGGGCCACCTCGACCCGTCGGACCTGCCCATCCTGTTCGACCAGGTCGATCACGCAGTAGTCGGCCAGGCTGGGCACGACCAGGCGCGCTACGCGGTGGAGCGTGGTCTCGTACTCGAGCGACGAGGCGAGCATGGCGCTCGCCTCGGCCAGGAAGGCCAGCCGCTGGCGCGCCGCCTCGGCCTCGGCCCGGGCGGCCTGCTCGCGGATGAGCTGGGCGCGCTCCTCCTCCGCTCGCTTGCGCTCGACGGCGTAGCGCAGGGAGCGCGCCAGCAGGGCGCTGCCCACCTGGCCTTTGGCCAGGTAGTCCTGCGCCCCCTCCTGCAGGGCCTTGAGGCCGAGCGCCTCGTCCTCGAGGCCGGTCAGGACCACGATGGGCACGTCCGGGGCGTGGACGCGCAGCCGGGCGAGCGTCTCGAGTCCCTGGCTGTCGGGCAGCGAGAGGTCCAGCAGCGCGACCTGGATGCCTCCCTCGGCGCAACGCTGCAGCCCGGCTGCCAGTCGCTCGACCCACTCCAGGTCCAACGCATCGCCCGGCGCCTCGCTCAGCATGGTCCGAATCAACAGGGCATCGGCGCGGTTATCTTCGATCAGCAAGACCCGCATGCGCTGCTCGTCCACGCTCGTCGTCGCTCCTTATAGTTCCCTGTCGCCTCCACTATACCGACCTTGCGGCCCGGACTCAACCGGCCCCGGGCGGGGGGGATGCCAAGTTCATGTGCGCGAGGCTCGTAGGGGCAGACGGCCCTGTCTGCCCGCCGCGCGAGGCTCGTAGGGGCAGACGGCCCTGTCTGCCCGCCGCGCAGGGCGCGGCAGAGCGTGGCGGAGCACCGGGGGCAGGAACGACCTCCCAGCC